>NZ_JAGHEW010000186.1 GCF_017889095.1 Thomasclavelia sp.
CCAATGTCGTCAATTTAGCGATAATGATAAATTAGAAATCTGAAAATATCAGATTTCTTTTTTTTGTTTACTATATTTCATGAAATGTTATAGAATTAATATTTCATATATAATGATATATTAGTAATTTTATGTTATAATTGTAGTATAGAAAAGGGGTGGTTTTATGTTTGTGAAAGTTGTTCCAAATAATCGAGGTAAAAAAGGCACTTATTTCTGTTCACTTGTTGAGTCTTATCGTGATGGTGATAAAATCAAACATCGTACTATTCGTAGCTTTGGTCTTCTTACCGAAGAACAGGTTCCTTATCTTAAAGCCATGTATGCCAAAAAGAAACCTAGACTTGTGTATGATGATGAAGATTAATGTCTATCTATTCTACATTTGAATATTTTGATACTCTTTTATCTCATCCTGATATTTTTGAAATTGCCAGAAAAGATTCAAGATATTTTACACGAGATTCAAAACTTGGACTTCCTGGATTACTCAAATTTCTTATATCAAGGCAAGGTTATACTGTTGCCAATGAAATCAATCATTACTATTCATCTTTTGATTTGGAAAAGTCAGTTTCAAAGCAGGCTATATTTCAGGCACAGGAAAAGCTGGATTATAAGGTGTTTCCATATATTAATTCAAGATTGTGTAAGTATTACTATCAAAATAATGATTATGAAACATTTAAAGGATATACAGTTGTAGCTATAGATGGATCCATTGGAGAAGCACCTTATACAAAAAAAAATAGGAAAGTGTTTGGAGCCGCGACATACAATGAGGATTGCGCTCTTACAAAAACAAATCCAAGAATTTCTGGATTTTATGATGTATGCAATGGAATATATCTGGATGTTTCAATTAAATCATATACTGATTCCGAAATACCTATGGCATATGAACAGATGAATACTGTTCATGATGTTTTAGAAAATCATAAAGTTATATTTATGGCCGATAGATATTATCCATCAACTGATATGTTTATCTATTATAATATGAATAACGATAAATTCTGTTATCGAGGAAAATCCAACTTTTATAAGAAGTATGTCAAAGATATTGAGCGAGATGGTTGGATTGAATTTGATTTGGATGATAAATGGATTAATCGCTTTAAAATCGAAGAAGTCAGGGACTATGCCAGAGAACATAAAAAATTCGGATTGAGAGTCATTAAGATTATGAAATCTGAATTAAGAAAGTTAAAAGATGATGAAAAAGATGAACAAATGCTTCTTTTCACAAATCTTGATGATAATGAATGGTCAACAAAAGAAGTAATATTGCTTTATGGAAACAGGTGGTCGATTGAGACCGGATATGATACACTGAAAAACAAGCTGGAGATGGAAAGAGTAACGAGTGAAAAAGCAGATCTCATACTACAGGAGCTACATTCACAGGTTATAGTTTATAATTTAGCTGCAATGATAAAAAAGGAATCAGATAAAATTATTACTCATACCGAAAAATATAAATATCAGACTAATATAAATAACCTGATACAGTTATTAAGAGCTAATTTTGCAAGATTATTAAACATAAAAGAAGAATTTGATACATTAATAAGAAAAATTATAGAAAAAGCTTCAAAAAATAAAGAGCCTATTCGCACGCATAGACTCTTTGATAGATGGGATGTCTATATCAATAAGCCACCAACACTTAAATTCAGAGTAGATGGTAAGAGAAATCCCAAATTTATAAAAACGAAAAAGGGATTTTTACGATCAAATCGATAATCAGTAGTATAGACATCTCTTTCTAAAAAAATTATAGCTTAAAATCCAAAAAAAATCACTAAAAATGATAGGGAACTTTTTGCGCTTTTTTCGTGAATAAAGAAAAAAAGGAAGCATTTGAAATTAATTCAAATATTTCCTTTTGTATTTTATCGCTAAATTGACGACATTGAGACCTAACGGTCTTTTTTGTCACTGTTTTCATGAAAATATAATTGTGAATCATACTGCTGCGTATTTTTTATCATGTCCACTATATACTTATCTTCTTCTTTATTAAAAATAAATTCAATTATGATTTGCGGGATAATTATCATTGTTGAAATCATACTTGCTGTAGCTGATACAATTGCTACAATTTCAGATATCTGCATCCTATTTTTAGTTGCATTAACCCCAATAATACATATACCGAAAACTGTTATTGATAATAGTATAAAAGTAAAAATAATATATGATACAATTCTAGTTATATATTTAAAGCTAAGCGTTTTTTTCAAATGTGTAGTATAAATATTTATTAACTCAGTATAATCTTTGTCCCTATGCATTCTATTATCATCAAATAAATTATTATCATTTTTTATTAATTTTGCACCTTCATTGGGAAAATCAGTTGTTAAATATTGTTGAATAAGAAAACTAGTTTGTTTATCCACATCCATAAATATAAGCGCTTCTTTTTAAACTATTACTTCAATTTCTTTTAATTCCCTAATTCTTCTATCAACTGCTGAAGGTGAAACAAGAAAATCTGAAGATAAAATATTTACTAATTCATAATATGTATAATGGTTGCTTTTGGACAAATCCATATATCGCTCTATAAATTTTTCTCTTGGCATTAATAACGCAGCCGCAAATCTACTAGCTCTTACTTCTTTATTATTAATATATGCTTCATCCGTTCTATAAAAATCAGTATATGTATAATTGTCCAATTCATTGAAATCAAATACATAATGTCCCAATTCATGAGCTACAGTAAACCTTTGATGTCCAGTATTTTCCTTTGAATTGATTATCATTATTTTATCACTTCTATATAAATCTATGTAATCACCACTAATACTAATCATCCCAGATGAATTTTTGTATTCTTGCAAAGGAAAGTCCTCAAACGATGGTATTGAAAAAGTAGTAAAACCGAAATGATGTGCTAATCCAATAATTGGAGTGGCATAAGGCTTATCCCTGACTGGTTCTATATCTCGATTATTTTGTATTATATTATGAGATAACATATCCGCAATATTTTCGATTTCTAAATTAATTTCATTTTTTTGAGTTTGATTCATCTCATCTTCAATAAGCAAGTTGGAAAAGTCATAATTATTTGTCATTTTTAATTCTTTTATTTCTCTACACATCCATATCACTCCTTTCTCACCTCCACCAAAAATTTTACTTTGGTGTCAGTATAAAATTTGTCAAAAATCAACCAGTACAAGGGATACAAAAAGGCTTAATGAATTTAAGCCCCATAGTCTTTAAAATTTATATTGTATTAATAGTGAACATTTAACTTATCTATGAGGCTAAAAGCTCTCTTGTAGTATACCATATTTTGATAAAATTTGACAATAACTACCATTTACTGTTTTTTATTATTCATAACAATTGACTTAAACGACAAAAAGATATATTATAATAGTAACCATTACTATTTATCTAAAGGAGGTAACTATGCCAAAAACAAGATATTCAAAACAACGCGAGTATATCTACAACAACTTGGTATCTAGAAATGATCACCCTACGGCTGAAACAATTTATAGTGATTTGAAAAAAGATCACCCGGAATTAAGCTTAGGTACAGTTTATCGCAATCTTAACTTTTTAGTTGAGTCAAAGATGATAAGAAAATTAGATGTTGGTCAAAATATGGTTCATTTCGACGGGGACCTTAGTAATCATCATCATTTTATCTGTAACAAGTGTAAAAAAGTTTTTGATATTAATTACCAGGATGAACAAATTAGTAATGTTGTCAAACAACAGACAAACCATCGAATTGAAAAAATTGAAATTGTTTTCAGCGGTACTTGCCAATGTTGTTTAAAAGATGAAAATTAGGATATTGGAGGAAACTAACTATGACACTTAAAGGAACAAAAACTGCAAACAACTTAATGCATGCTTTCGCAGGGGAAAGCCAAGCTCGTAATCGTTATACTTATTATGCATCAATCGCAAAAAAAGAAGGATATGTACAAATTCAAAATATTTTCTTAGAAACTGCCAATCAAGAAAAAGAACACGCTAAAAGATTAATGAAATTCTTAAACAAAGATTTAGCTGGTGAAACTTTATATACTGATGGAAACTTCCCAGTATTACTAGGAACTACTGCTGAAAACTTAAAAGCTGCAGCAGCTGGTGAAAATGAAGAATATACTGATATGTATACAAGCTTTGATAAAACTTCTCGTGAAGAAGTATTCGAAGATATCGCAACTGCATTAGAAAGCATTGCTATTGCTGAAAAACATCATGAAGCTAGATATCTAAAATTATTAGCTGCTTTAGAAAATGGAACAACTTTCAAACGTGAAAATACAGTTGTATGGAAATGCAATAACTGTGGATTTATCTATGAAGGTTTAGAAGCACCTGAAAGATGTCCTGCTTGTGATCATCCTCAAGCACACTTTGAAGTAAACACTTTCTTTTTAGGATAATATTATAATGGCTATGGTGTCGGGCTTTTAACCGACACCTTTTGATTTTATTTTAAAAGTTTTTTATTACTGATATAATAAATAATAGAGATATCTACAAAATAACCCAAACTATCCCAAAAATCTTTTAAAACCCTAGACGTCTATATAACCAGCTAGATATCAAAGTTTTAATGTTGCAAAAATAATGGAGGGATAAAATGATTACCATTACTGATAGAGAAAATTATTCAAATAAGCGTTTAACTCAAGAAACATATGATTCAATTATTAAACTGATCAACTTTAAAGAAATAAAATGTACTTGCGGTAAAACTGGTGATTTAGTTAAAATTGGTTCTTATCCAAGACATTACAAAATTCCGGAAAGAAAAATATGTATTCAAGTTCAAAGAGTAATGTGTAAAAACTGTGGTCGAACTCATGCAGTATTGATTCATTGCATGGTTCCAGCTTCAATGCTGTTAGTTGCTACGCAAATTGAAATTTTACAATCGTATTATAATCATTCATTATTGGAATTTTTAGACACTCATAGTACCATTGATTTATCAAATATTTATTATGTCGTTAGAAATTATGAAAAGCGCTGGAAAACATATTTAGAAACAGCTAACTTATCATTAGATAGTAACATCAATAGCTTAATTAATTACTTTATTGATAACTATAATATTCAATTCATGCAAATGAAAAGAAATATTAATATTATAAAATACTAATAGATTTGCATTTAAGCAAATCTATTTTTTCGTTAATAATGTAATTGTTTTATGATCGAAGTGACCATGATAGTATTTATCAATCACTTTTTTAAACAGTTCATCTTTACTTGCCTGATAAAATAAAGTCATTGATGAACATACTTTTAAATTATCAGGATAACCTAAAACAGCTACTGGATTAGTTTCTTCAAGTTTTAATAAAGCTTCGGTTATTTCAAATAACCTAGCTTTTAAAGTTGGTTCTTGTAAATATTCAATTGCCTCATCTAATGATTCAATTCCATAATAATCAGCTGTTGAAGACATTCCTAAGCCTTTTAACTGAGGGAAAATATACCAGATCCAGTGACTCGTTTTCCGGCCATTTTTTATTTCTGTCAATGCCTGCAAATAAGATGTTTCCTGTGCTTTTAAAAAACGATTTAAATCACTCATCTTGATTACCACCTATTTATAAGAAATTAGTAAAATATAATTTAAAACTAAATTTAATGATAGCAAAAAATTCTTTGATTTGTTTCATTATTGCCACCTCCACGTTTAGCATACCTAATTTAAAGAACAGATATCCGCGGTTTTCATGACAATAATCTTACAATTTTCTTAATTTTTATAATTTAGGATCTTTTTTTGTTGTAACCTAAAATATAACAAACATCCTAGTGCTAAAATAATCACAATAACAACAATTAAAATAAAGCAATGCATAAAAAAGGCTTCGGGTAAAATACTAATGATAGGATCAATGCGTTTGTCAAAGATCCAATAATCATTTCTAAAAACAATTTGATGAAATAAAACAAACGCCCGATTAAAATCCAAAGCCGCTAAAAAACCTAAAACACTTGGTACAATAATCGTTATTAAACCGGTCAGCCGTAAAAATAAATATTGTTTATCTTTTAAGCGTTTAATTAATAATGGTATCGAAACTAGACCACTTACAATCATCACAACTTGAATCACTTCAAAAATTCTTTTTACTTCAGCAAAATGAATTCGACCACCAGTTGACATTACAAAATCCGGTAAATTCAAACTGCCCTGATAAAAGATTGACTGGTAATTAATCAAAATTCGATAGTTTTCTTTAATCGTATCGATGTCAATACCACTTAATTTATCAATATTTAAATAATTGATATCAAAATAATATAACGGTTTAAAAAAAACTGTAAAAACAATTGCAAAACTGATAATAAACAGCATCAGCATAACTGCTAAAAAAGCATCTTTTTTGCTATAACTCATACAAAAAGTCTTCTCCCTTTTGCACTTCGACCTTCGATAGCTGTGGATAATTTTGTTGTCTTAATACTTCATAAATACAAATAGCTGCACAGTTAGATAGATTAAGACTACGAACTTTATCACTCATGGGAATTCGTAAACAGCGATCTAAATTAGCCGTTAGTATTTCTTTAGGAATACCATCATGTTCATGACCAAAGAATAAATAATGTTCTTTATTTTCGTCACTAAAGTCCTGGTCTGTAAAACATAAATGAGAATAACGGGTAAAGAAATAATACTCACCAGGATTTTTTTGAACAAATTCTTCATAACTATCATAAACATGCAAATTTAACTCTTTAACATAATCTAGTCCCGCCCGTTTCATTTTTTTATCATCTAACTCAAAACTCATCGGTTTGATAATATGTAAACTAGTGTTAGTAGCAACACAAGTCCGCATGATATTTCCAGTGTTTTGCGGAATTGCCGGATGAACTAAAACAATATGATTCATTTAATTCATCTCCTTTAAAATGGCATATAATTTTCTTAATGCTTTACCACGATGTGAATATTTATTTTTTTCTTCCATCGTCATCATTGCTGAAGTCATTTTACATGGCGGGAAATAAAAGATTGGATCATAACCAAAGCCATTTTCCCCTTCAATTTTATCATTGATCAAACCTTCCATCGTTTCTTCAATAATAATTGGCTCCTGGTTAGGAACAACCAATGCCATCGCACAAACGAAACGAGCTGTTCTTTCTTTATCTTTTACGGCATCAATAATATATTTATTTTTAATCTCATAACTAGTATCATGGCCTAAAAAACGAGCAGAATAAACACCAGGCTGTTTATCTAATGCATCGACTTCTAAGCCGCTGTCATCAGCTAAAACTGGTTTATTGACAATGTCAGCAATTGTTTTAGCCTTGATCAAAGCGTTTTCTTTAAATGTAGTTCCGTTTTCTTCAATTTCAATATCTTCATTTAAAACATCTTTCATTGAAAGTACTTCAATATTAATATCTTTAAGCATCGTTTTAATTTCTTTTAATTTTCCAAGATTGGTTGATGCAACAATTAACTCTTTCATTTTTTACCTCCATATATTCAAACTGTTATTCATTATAACATGTTTTAATCAGGTTTGCAGTTTTTGAAAAAATAAAAGCTAATTTTTTATTCTCGCTATAATTAAAATATAGATATTGGAGGACAGTCAAAATGATTAAAAAATTAATTGTAAATGCTGATGATTTTGGAATCAGTGAAGGGGCTACACTTGGGATCATTAAAGCCCACCGTGAAGGAATTTTAACTTCAACAACCTGTATGATGAATATGCCTTATGCCATTATGGCATTAAATGAAGCTAAAAAATATCCTAATCTTGGTGTTGGCGTTCATTTAGTGGCAACAATTGGTAAACCTTTAACTAAAATAAACAGTTATGTTGAAGATAACGGTGATTTTATTTATCTAAGTAAATATCCTAATGAAATACCACAAGGTAATTTAGACGATTTATATCAAGAATGGAAAGTTCAAATTGAAACATTTATATCTATCATGAATAAAAAGCCCACACATCTTGATTCCCATCATCATATTCATATGTTACCAGAATTATCAAAAGTAGCGATAAAATTAGCTCATGAATATGATATTCCTTTAAGACAGCGTCAAATGATTACTGATCATTATCAGTTTGTAAGATGTGATGACAGTTTTTATATCATAATGTAAGCTATGAATATTTAATTAACTTATTAAACAGTCAAGATGAAAGCTTAGAAATCATGTGTCATCCTGCTTTACTTGACTGGCGCTTATATCAAATGAGCAGTTATAATATCAAAAGAATGTTGGAACTGGATATTCTAACTAATCCACAATTAAAACAATACATAAAAGATAATCAAATTGAATTGATTAATTTTAGCAATCTAAAAAGAGTTCACAATAGCTGAACTCTTTTATAAATAATATTGTTGATAGTAATGTACTCGAAGTAAATCACAAATCGTCATAATTTGGTAATTGAAATTAATTCCATCAAATTTACCTGGTACATGGATTACATAATTAGATAGTTTATACTCATCTAATTCATAAGTTTTATTTTGAGTAATTAAAATTGATGTACTCAAATCTACTCGAAGTTCTTTTTTTATTTCCACAAAAGTATTCATTGATCTACCAGTTGCTGAAATAAAAATAGTAACATCATTTTCATCTAAAACAAGATCTTTATCAAAACCATGATATTGAATTACTGGTTTACCAAAAGTAACTAAATCCGTTTGAAGTTCAACTGCGATTGATAAAGGATATAATGCCCCAATTAAAACAACTCGTTTAGCTTTAAAAATAGATTCACAAATAGTTGAAATATAATCTTTCATTTCCTGATTAGAACATGATTTTTCCATATCATTGATTAATTGATCACTGTTGACCCCTAGCATTCTCGCTCTAATTTGATCTAAGCGAACCATGTGGGTTCTTAATAAATCATTTTTAAAAACCTCAAAATCTTTATATCCTAATAAATTACAAAATTCCAAGATTTTTTCTTTACTAACACCACTTTTACTTACAACATCATCTAATTCAAACTCTTCAAATTCCAAATAATTATAAACTACAAAACGACAAAAACGGTAGTAATCATCTACTTTTAAAGCCCCATTTAAATACGTTAAGATTCTACTTAATAATATATTCATAAAACTACCTCCCAAAGATTGATTTATTCTGCTTGTTCAACTTCACTTTTTTTAACCACAAAAACCTCGTTTGTATTTAAACAAATACAATTTAACTGGCCTTTATCAAAAGGACCTAATCCACCATCAATCCCAATTTTATCTTTAAAAATAGGATCATGCCAAATATCAAAACAATCCTTTTCCTGATGGATATAACAAGTTGGCGTGTGACCAAAAATGATTATTTTATTATCTAATCCTTTAGACATAAAGAAATATTCACGCATCCAGGCACATTCTTCTTCAGTTTGTTCATATAATCCTTTTTCTGGATTAATTCCAGCATGAATTAATACATAATCTTGACCGTTACAGTTAATCTCGATATAAGATGGACATTTATTAACATAATCAATCATCATCTTATAAAAAGCTGTTCTAACTATTTTATAATCGAATTCATTTAAAGCTTTCTTATGTAAATATTCATGATAGCTATGCATTGTTTTTTTACCACCATTTTGCGACCACATCCGGCCTTGCGATGAAGTTGGGTCATCAGCAATAAAAGCATCACGCATCATAATTTCATGGTTACCGCGAATTAAATGAATATTATCAAATTTCTGGATATATAAGTATATTTTTAAACTATCTGGACCGCGATCACAACAATCTCCTAAAATATATAAAATATCGTCAGCAGAAAAATTGATTTTTTCTAACATCTTCATAAAAACATTATAATGACCATGAATATCTGAAAGCACATATATATTTTTAGGCATACTTCTACCACCCTTTCTTATATTAGTTTATCATTATTCAAAGTTTTTTTAAACTAATATTGTAAAAGTATTAATAAATTTTCATCTTTTTTTATTTAAAAAAAGTACCATTATAACAACATAAAACAAGCATCAAAAAATCCTTGAACAATTAAACAAAACATTGTATCATTAAATATTTATACTTAAAAAAACAAAACTTCCCTTATTTTAATTACTTCTAACTCAAATAAAACTTTTGATATTTTCTACCAATCGGTATTTCAATTTCATTTATTAAAAAACAATATTTCTTTTCAATACGGAGAAGATAATTTTTATTAATGATATATGATCTATGAACCTGAATGAAATTTTGATTAGCTAATTCTTGAAGCATTTTTGAAATATTCATACGAATCTTAAAACTAGCATTGATTGTATGAACCGTTAAATAATGCTGATAAGATTCAATATAGATGATATCTTTTGTAGCTACAATAATTGAATTCGATCCTGATTGAAATTCTACAACACGATAATCTAGGTTCATTAATTCTTTTAATATTTGGCTATCCTCCTAGATATATTTCTTTCGCCAAATATTTAACGGATGGATAGCAATCGCTTCAAATATTAAATTAGAATCATCTATTATACAAATACACTTACAATTAGTTTTTTCTTTCAGTTTTTTTATCTGTTCAATTTCTTCAAGTTGACTTATTTCTTTAATTACTAAAGTATGATGATCAATATTAATAGCTTGTTTAATCTTTAGTTTATTTAAAAATCCAATTAAATAATCAGTAATTTCTTTACTACAGTCAATCAATACACGATTCATCCTACTTTTCCCTTTTCATTAAATATTCCTGAAAATAATTATTATCATGTTTTAAAGCCGGTAATAGATCATTTTGATCAATAATTTCCACATTCATCTTTTCCAACAATTCTAATAAACTATAAACTATTCCCGTTTTACTTTTGATCATATTTTCAGGTGAAATAACAATTAAAGAATTATTTTGAAGATAGAATTCTAAAACCCACATATATCCATTCAAACCATAACCAGCCATAGTTTTTCGATAGGATAATCTAACTTTAGTAATTTGTCTAGTTTGCAAAGAAATTGCCGGTATTTCTTTTGCATTAGTAATTATTCTAATTGTTTCTTTTAAATACTCAAGGTAACCATGTTGATAATAATAATTAATCTTTTGACTTGAAAACTCAATTCTTTGATTACTTCCAATTATAAATGGCAAGATAAATATCAACATAATTATAAAAAATCCTAGTAATAAATAACCATTCAAATCAATCTTAAATTCTAAAGATAAAGCAGTAAGGATCATTTTTATCAGCAAAGTAAAAAAGCCATCAATAAAAATTATTACCATGATCCATTTTATGACTTTTTTTCTAGTCATTTTAGTTCCAATCATTTTCATTTCTTCCATCTTGATCAACCTGCCTCTTTATCTTTTAGTATATACTAATTAATCTTTAAAGTCTTTAATTAGTCACTAATGTAAAAATATGGCACAAAAAATCATTTTAGTTTATTAAAATTTTTTTAATCGTCTTTACTTTAAATCATAATTATTGATTAGATGCTGCTCTTAGATTTTTACTGGCAATCAATGCAAAAATTTCTTTATCTTCTAATATATACATTTTTTTTCTTTTAAAAATTAAAAAATCACGTTATAAAACGTGATATAAATAATCAACCTGATCAAATATTGAGTAAGCTATAAAATATTTATTTTCTAATGGAATCCAAATATTTTTAAATTTTTCATACATAGTTTGACCATTACGATTTAAAATTCTAGTAGCCTGCATTGTTTCATCAATATCTAAACCAATCGCAAAATCATAATATTTACCAAAATACGGATGTAATGAATAGGTTCCTTCGATAATATTAATCTTATTTACTGGAATAGTTTTAATATCATTTGCAAGTGCCATTTTTGAACAATCAAATCGTTGATAATTAATATCTTCTTTTTTCACTAATGGATCAACTACAGTATCTTTAAAACGTTCATAATCAACATTTCCACCGGGTTTAGCTAAACGTTCTTTAGTTCTTTGAAATGGACGTAAGAAAAAATCATCCATTTTAAATAAATTAGCTTGATAAATAGATTGTAATAATTCCGCTAAAAAAGACTTCCCAGCGCCACATTTACCATCAATTGCAATAATTAAAGTATCTTTATTTAATAGTTGTTCATTAATTTTTTTTATTAATTCAAAATATTTAAAATAACGTTTATCAACAACTCGATAATGAGGCTGATAAGTTTGACGATAACTGTTAGAATGAGAAATTGGTGGAAAATTTAATTGTTCATATTCTTCAAGTTTAGTGACAAATAATTTAGCATCATAATTAATATCATTATTTTTACATGCTTGTTTAATTAAATTTAGCTTTTCAATAAACGAAACTAAATTTCCGGTTTGTAAGTTTGATGAAGCGACAAATATTTGATTCAAGGTTAACAGTTCAATTGATGATAAATTAGCTAAATTGACACGAATCAAGTTTTCACCAATCTCTTCACTAGTCAAGCCACTATTATTTAAAGTTAAGCATTCTTTTTGCAATCTTTGTAAGCTGTTTGCAGCTGAATCGATCATATGTCCGCCACCAAATTCATTTTGGTAAATTAATTTTATGATATCCTGAGGTTCCATACCCGGATATTGGCGTAAATGATCTTTAACTAAAGCAACTACATCCATTAATCAATCAAATGTGCTTTTTGTAAAGCGATAACGATAGCAGGAATTAAAACTAATTGGAGAATAATTCCAGGAATCGCAGTTGTAAATGCTCCAGCAATAAAAATTGCAAAAGTAAATCCTTGACTAGCTAAACCATATAAAATAACACTTACAATCCCCCAGACAACGCGTCCTCCAAGCATAGCAACTACTAGGCTAATATACGTATTAACAACATTTTTTGATAAACGATTATATAAAATTCCGGAAATAAGTCCATAAGCTGCTAATTCAAAAGCCATTGCAACAGCAGTTGGATACATAGGCGGCATTGTAAATAAAGCACTTCTAAGTAACGGTACTATAAAACCAACAATCGCTCCTAACGGTCCCCCACAAACAAAACCACATAAAATAACTGGAATATGCATTGGTAAAAGCATACTGCCGATACTAGGAATTTGCATTGTAAAAAAAGGTAATATTAGTCCTAAAGCCAGAAAAAAAGCGGCTAAAACAATTTGTTTAACTGATAATTTATTCATTTTTTCCTCCTTAAAACATGAAAAAAGCCATAAAAATATCTGTAAACAGATCAACCTTCATGGCATAATGTTACCTTCTTGATAACGTGATATTGCTTAAATCATGCATATAAATTTTAGCGACTTTTTTACTAATTGTCAATAAATTAAAAATAACTTTTCATTTTAGCCGTAAATAAAAACATTCACATAGAATGTTTTTATTAATTATTTACTACTGTAATTATTCTTTTTAATAAATAAACGCTCCCATCGTTTATTTATTAGCTGTTATGTCAATACAATCCCCTAAGCAAAAGATACTTCTAATGCTCATTCATTATATAAAATATTTAACTAAAAAAATAGCTAGATTGCATAAATAACCATTATCATGTACTTTTTGGTAATTAGATCGAATTTAATATTAATTCTAATTAACTAAGCCGTTTATGTTATAATAATAGGTAAAGGAGCTAATAAAAATGAAAGATATTATAATTGTTGATGATTTAATCCAACATATTCAATTAATCAAAGATTGCTTATATAGTTTGAATACTGATTTTAACATAACTTCCTATCAACATCCTGAGGATTTATTAAATAATTTAAATAATGTAAATGATTATACCATTTTTATTTTAGATATTTGTTTAGATGATAATGATGGCATTAAACTAGCCAAAACTATTTTAGATGTTTGTTTTAGTGCCCAAATCATTTTTATCAGTTCTTATCTAAATAAAGCAGTTGAAATCTATGATATCACTCATTGTTATTTTGTCTATAAGCCAGACTTAAATAAATATCTGCCCAATGCGATTACTAAAGCTTTAAGCAATATCAAAAAAGCGAAAAAGAAGCTAACGATCAAACAAAAAGATAAACTTAAAATTTTAAATATTGACGATATTTATTATATTGAAAGAATTCAGCGTTATTCTTATATTCATAGTAATAATGAAATAATCAAAACAGCTTCATCAATCAATGATCTATTATCACAATTACCTTTTTATTTTATTCGTTGTCATAATAGTTTTGTTTTTAACAGTGATTATATTAGTGAAATTAAAAGAACTTCAGTTAAATTAAAGGACCAAACAATTATTCCAATTAGTAGAAACTATCAAAATGAAGTCAAAGAAAAATTTCATGATTATTTGGTAGATTGTCTATAAGGAGCTAATTATGATTATTATTAATATCAATTATTTCATAAATATATTTTTACTCTATTATTTCTTTAAACCCGTTAAACGAATTTCTTTATCCCAATTTATTCGAACAATTTTAGCGGCTTTATTAATTACTATTACTGTTTCTACTATTTTTGTTTCCAATATATTTTTGAAAAACATTTTTGTCATTATTATTTATCTTATAACTAATAAATTTATCTATCATGTAAAAACTAAAAAAAGTTTAGTTAATTATCTAATTTTCTTTACTTTAAACTTATTTGTCGAACTAATTATACCGCCTTTATTTTCTAATCATTTAAATAACGGAATTTTTCATATGACCACAAAATCACAAATTATGATGGCTCTTAGCTGTAATTTTTTATTGATATTTTTGCTTAAAGCCCATCACTATTTTACAAATCAAATTTCTATTTTTGATAAAAAAATATTTCCTACTTTCATTTTGATTTTAATGACAGTAATGATATCTGCTATTTTGGGAACTTTTCTTTCAATCAAGATTCTTAGTTACCAGGAACATATTTATATTGGTGTAATTTATCTATATATCCTGCTATTTATTATCTGGATTTGTTTATTACTTCTATTAATCTATAAATTAATCGATCAATATAAAAAAACCAAAGCTGAAGCTTTAATTCAAGAAACTAGTGAATATTACCAAAAAATTTTAGCTCTATCAAGTTTAGAAAATAATCATGATTATGATCGTTTAAAACATGATATTTTAAACTATATCCAAACGTATCAAACAATCGATAAAAAGAGGTGAATCAATGAATTATCTTAAAACCAAAATAAATCATCATGCTACTTTTTTATTTATCATTAATGAACTTATTTTATTGTTTATTACTTTTTATGGCTATTTTTTTAATAATTTTTTTCAACAGTTTATTGTTTTAATAATTTTAATTCTAAATATCAATACAATATATTTATATTTTAATATTTGTACCAATATTAAACATAAAGCATTAACAGAAACTAAACAAGAATTATTAAAAAAACAATATATAATTCAAAACGAATACAATCTGGCAATTGAAGAAAACAATCGAATTATTAATAACATCAAGCATGATGTCATTGAACAATTAAAAAACAATCAATCTTTTAAAGCTGATGAAACTAATATTTTAAATATTATTAAAAACAAATCATCATTTTATCAAACAAACTATTGCCAAAATAAGATCGTTGATGCCATTTTATATAATAAAGCCTTAGTTTGTAGAAAAAATAATATTGAACTAGCAATATCGGTATATTTAAAAAATGAAATTAATATCAATGAAATAGACCTCATTTCCCTATTTACTAATTTATTAGATAATGCTATCGAAGCTTGCTTAACCCTTGAACCCAATCAACGAAAAATTGAAATCAAATCAAGAATCATTAATAATTATCTTGTATTATCGATTACAAATAGCTATGACGTCAATAAACTTAATCATGATTTTACAACTACCAAAACCGATCATATTAATCATGGTATCGGCTTAAAAATCATTGATATCTTAATCCAAAAATATCATGGAACTTTAAAAACCAAACAAGATCACCATCAAATCCAATTCAATCTTACTTTAAAAACGTTAAATAACCAGCATTAAGTCTGGTTATTTAACATCTCTTAACCGTTCAATCAGACTATTTCTATTTACAATATGATAATATAAAATTATCGATACCATGATACAAATAAGTATGATCAAACTAAAACTCAATAATAGTGGTAAAACCGGTATTGTAAATGAGGCACCCATATAATTAACCGCCTGGAAAATAAAGTAAGTAACTATTGTACCTATCGATATTGTCATCAATATTGATGACAGAGCATAAATCAGCCCTTCTTTAATTAGTAATTTAATTACTTGTTTTCTCGTCATTCCAATTCCTTCCATGATTGCAAACGTCGTTATCCGATTTTGAATACTGTAGATCATTGTATTTAAATAATTCAATAATCCAACTA
>NZ_JAGHEW010000187.1 GCF_017889095.1 Thomasclavelia sp.
AATCACTGAGATCCAACGTCCCATACTACAATATTCACTATCCATAACTATATATTTTTTCATTTTAATTTTCCTCCTTTAAACTTTTACCATTAGTGGTAATTACTTTTTGATACCAGTAAAATGAATCTTTTAGATATCTTTTTAAACTGCCATTTCCATAATCATCGCTATCGACATAAATAAAACCATATCTTTTTTTCATTTCCCCCGTTGAAATAGCAATTAAATCAATTGGTCCCCACATCATATAACCTAAAACAGGAATTCCATCTAATTCAATCGCTTTTTCTAATTCTTTTAAATGCGCTTTTAAATAAGCAATTCGATAATCATCATGAACCTTCCCATTTTCCAATTTATCAACCGCTCCTAAACCATTTTCAACGATCATTAGTGGTAATTGATAACGATCATATAAATAATTTAATGAATATCTGATTCCTTGAGGATCAATCGTCCAGCCCCAGTCACTTTTAGCTAAGAATTCATTTTTATAACCGGTATCTAAGCCATTCATCCCTTTTAAAATTCCTTTAGTTTTTTTACCGGTTACATGACTGCAGTAATAACTATAAGCAATAAAATCAACCGTTCCTTCCTTTAGGATTTCTAAATCACCATCAATAATCGGTAAAATAATATTTTCTCTTTCTAACTGTTTTAACTTATAATTAGGATAATATCCCCGACACTGAACATCAACATAAAACATCATTTGATGCATAAAATTCATCGTCGCAATCACATCATCAGGATGGGCACTATTGGCATAAGCAAAATGTCCACAATACATCATTCCTACTTTAATTTCCGGATTAATCTGGTGAGCTAATTTTACAGCTTTAGCACTGGCTAATAATTGATGATAAGCAGCAATCATTTTCGTTTTTTCATCAGTTTCTATTATACCACCAGCTACCCAAGGCTGGGTAGACATACAGTTGATCTCATTAAAAGTTAACCAGTATTTAACCCTATCTTTATAGCGGTTAAATAATACTTGTGCATAGCGCTGATAAAATTCAACAACCTGACGATTTTTCCAAGAACCATATTTTTGTAATCCTAGTGGTGTTTCAAAATGAGAAATAGTTACAATTGGTTCAATTCCATATTTTTCTAATTCATCAAAAATCGCATCATAAAACTGTAATCCTTGTTCATTAGGCACTAGTTCATCACCACTAGGAAAAATGCGACTCCATTGAATCGACATTCGATAAGCTTTAAAACCCATTTTCGCAAATAATTTAATGTCCTCTTGATAATGGGTATAAAAATCAATTGCCTGATGACTAGGATAATACTCATTATCTTCAATTGACTTTGTTATTTTTCTTTTTTTTACGTGGGATCCTAAAGTCATTACATCAGCCGTACTTAATCCTTTACCACCTTGTAAATAGGCACCTTCAATTTGATTACCAGCCGTTGCGCCACCCCATAAAAAATTATTAGGAAAACTCATTTTCATCACTCCTTTTCTTGACAATTACAATTTACTAAAAATAAAAAAACAGTTCAATTGCTGAACTGCTCTTTTAAAGGATGTTGTTAAAAGTTGATATTTTCATGCAACATTTTTGCAACACTGTTGCAAAATTATAAAGCTTTTAACACATATATTTTCGAATAATAATCACCATTAGTACCATCATAACCTTCATGATGTTCACCACTAGAACTGTCACTATTAATTAATCCTAAATTCATTAACTCATCACCATAATGATTACTATTAAGCAATGATACATGATAATAATAGTCTGGATTTAATCCCTGCAATTTTAAACGCCGATAACCCTGGTTTACTTCCTGTAAAGTTCGATAATAACCTACAATAGCTTCTTTTTGATCATCAGAAACAACCATCCAGGCAGTTTCGTTTCCATCAAAAGGACTAAGTAACCGATAAAAAGTTCCAAACTGCAATAGCTGACGATATTTTTTCATAAATTTAACTTGTTCAATTATTTTACTACGATCATGTTCACTTAATTGATTTAAATCTAATTCATAGCCAAAAGTCCCAAAATAAGCCACGTTAGCTCTAGTTTCAATTGACGGCAATCGATAAACCTGATGATTAGGAACTGTAGATACATGGCTACCAATGCTTGAAATTGGATAAACCATCGAAGTACCATATTGAATCTTCAATCTTTCAATAGCATCACTATCATCACTGGCCCAAGTCTGAGGTGCATAATATAACATACCTGGATCAAATCGAGCCCCACCACTAGCACAAGATTCAAATAAAATATTAGGATAATTGTCTATCAAACGCTGGTACAAACGATACACACCTAAAATATATTCATGCATCACTTTTCCTTGACTATCACTTTGATGACACGAAGAATATACTTCAGACATACAGCGATTCATATCCCATTTAATATAACGTAAATTAGCTTCATCAATTACTTTTTTCATCATGTGATAAATATAATCAACAACTTCAGGATTAGAAAAATCTAAAACATATTGATTGCGACCATGGCTTAAATGACGATTTGGAGTTGCTAATAACCAGTTAGGATGATTACGATATAAATTGGAATCAATACTAACCATCTCCGGTTCAAACCATAAACCAAAATCCAAGCCAAGCCCATTAATTTTTTTCGCTAAAGATTGCATTCCCTGTGGTAATTTATCAAGATTAACGACCCAGTCACCTAAACTGGATTTATCATCATTTCTTTTACCATACCAGCCATCATCCAACACTAATAATTCAATTCCTAATTGTTTTGCCTGCTTAGCTAAAGTTAAAATTTTTTCTTCATTAAAATCAAAATAAGTTCCTTCCCAGTTATTAATTAAAATTGGTCGAGGACGATCACGATAAATGCCCCGAACTAAGCGCTTTTGATATAATTGATGATAAGTTTGTGACATCAAATTTAAGCCCTGATCACTATAGACCATAACTACTTCAGGAGTTTGAAAATGATCGTTAGCATTTAAAGGCCAGCTAAAACAATGAGGATGAATTCCCATCATTATTCTTGATGTATTATAAGTATCAACTTCTACCTGCGCTAAAAAATTACCACTATAAACAAAACTAAAACCATACACTTCACCACTAAATTCATCCGTATTATTTCTTTTTAAGGCAATAAACGGATTATAATTGCTACTTGAACAGCCTCTTAAAGAATAAATAGCCTGGATGCCATGTTGTAATGCCCTTGTTTTTAAATGACGTTCTCTAGCCCAGGCCCCAGTAAGTTCTAACATCTGATAATTACTATCTGGTAAATCTAATGACATGCTCATTGCCTGATTTAAAACAAGTCGATTGGTCCCAAGATTTTCAAAATAAGCATTACGACAAATTACCGGTAAGGCTTCATAAATCGTATAATTTAAAACTATTTTAGTTTGAATCAAAGCATCAAACAAAGTAATCGATAAAGTTGTAGCTTCATCGTTATTTTCAACATAGGTTGCCGGTAAGTTTTCTAACTTTGCTTTCCCTGGTTTGATTTGATGACTTTGATATTTAAAATCAACGATACGACTGCCATTTTCTTGTAAAATATCAACAGCTGGTAACCGCATATCACCACTACCATAAACCGGATATTCTTGTTTAATATG
>NZ_JAGHEW010000017.1 GCF_017889095.1 Thomasclavelia sp.
AGGAATGTAAAAAACATTAAATTATAATAATCTCTTAAAAAATATATAAATAGTATATAAATTGTAACGTGTAATCATTGAAAGAAAGGAATGAAAAAAAGATATGAAAAAAGAAGCTAAAGAATTAATAAATGAATTAACTAATGATATATCTAATAATATTAAAAACATAAAAGTTTCTGTTACTATAAATTCAAACGTTAATGCTAATTGTAATTCAATTAATATTAATAATGTAAATGAAAATCTAAAAAAGGCAATTTTCTTATATACTCAAAATAGAACTAAAATAAGACAAAATCATGAATATCAACAATATTTACATTATAAATATAACATTATCAATCCTAGAGAATATCATAAAAGTATGATTAATGAAGGATATTTTGAATTAACTTCGATACAAGATGTTTTAAATACATTAAAAGTAAAAGAACTTAAAGATGTTTTAAATAAAAATAATTTGGAACAAAAAGGTAGAAAAAAAGATTTAATAGAAAGAATTATAAACAATCTCAATGAACAAGAATTAAATTATTTTCTATCTAAAAATGATTTATATTGTTTATCTATCAAAGGTAAGAATTTTATTGAATTATATAAAGATTATATACTATTACATAAACACTCAAGTTTACAAATTGAAATAGAAGAATATGAAACAGAAAGAATTAAATATACTGATGTGGATTTTTATATAATAGCTGAAAACATATTAAGAAAGAAATTAAAAAATGATAATTATAACGTTTTTTCTACCATTTGTAATAATCTTTATAAATTATATTATGAGCAAGAAAAATATGATCAATCTTTATTTTATTTATTATTAGAATTTTATTATGATTTAAACGGTATGTATAATTATCAATTTTTTAAACTTCATATAGATAAAAAAGAATTACTAAAAGAAAAAGAATGGATTGATTTTATTTTTACCACTGGTATATTAGAAAATTTAATAGATTTAAAAGTATATTATAAAGATGAATTGTTAGATGTAATATACCAAGAATATAAATTACCTATAAATTGTTGTCCATATGACTTATTCAAAAAAATTATATCTGATTTATTTAATAAAGAAAAATTTAATGAAAAATTATATAAAAGATTATTACGTAAAAACTATGTTGCCTTTGTAAAATCTTTTGAATTATAAAAAATAAAAACCCTTCGATACTGGCAATATCAAAGGGTGAAATGTCAATCAATCACATGTGGGTGAAATGACTAACACGACAAAATAATTATATCATTTTACCTACTTGTTAATCAAGGAAAGGTGGAATAAAAAATGAGATTACCAAACGGTTATGGAAGTGTTGTAAAATTATCTGGAACAAGAAGAAAACCGTACATGGTTAGAAAAACAGTTGGATTCAATGAAAAGCATTATCCAATTTATAAGATTATCGGTTATGCCAAATCAAGAAATGACGGTTTAATTATGTTGGCTGAATATAATCATGATCCATACGATATTGAAGCTAGAAAAATGACTTTTAAGGAAGTCTATGATCTATGGGAAGAAAAGAGATTACCAAAGCTGGGTAAAAGTTTACAGAAGGCAATGAAATCAGCATATAAGCATTGTTCCAGTATTGAAGATATGAAATATAGAGATATTAGAACAATACACATGCAAGACTGTATAGACAACTGCGGTTGCGGTTATTCTACACAAGGGGCAATAAAAAATTTATTTGGGCATCTTGATAAGTTTGCTTTGGAACTTGATGTTATAAATAAATCCTATGCACAATTGACAACTGCTGAACCAATTCCAGAAACAACCAAAGAGAGATTTACTGATGATGAAATTAAGCAGTTGTGGAAATTATATGAAGATGGTGTTGAATGGGCTGATACAGTTTTAATACTCATTTACACTGGATTCAGAATAACTGAATTTCTAAATTTAACATTAGATTCTATTGAAAACAACTGTTTTAAAGGCGGTATCAAGTCAAAAAGCGGTAAGAACAGAATTATACCTATTCACTCAAAAATCGCTCATATCGTTGAAAATAGGGCAAACAGAACACAAAATTATCTGATTACTGAAGATGGCAACCATCAGATTAACCAGACAGCATATTATAAGTATTATTATGATGTACTTAAACTGATCAATGTGAGAAAGACACCACATGAAGCAAGACATACATTTAGATCATTACTTGATTCTGCTGGTGCAAATAAAAAGTGCATTGATATGCTTATGGGACACAAATCAAAAGATGTTGGATTAAGAAGATATACACATAAAACAGTTGAAGAATTAAGAGATGCAATCGAATTAATAAGAGTTCAATGAACTCTTATTTTTGTTACCAATTTATTACTGAACTAGTAACAAACTAGTAACAAAAATAAGAAAAAACCCTCATTTTATGAGGGTTTAAGGTTTAATAAAGATATTATAACATATCCTTCCGGATTACCAAAAGGATATGTTCGCATTTTATTCAGTTACGCTTTTTTCACGTTTTTTAATTGCTGGCATGATTAATCCTAATGCTGTTAAAACAATTGGCGTAACAACATTTAATAACATTGTAAAAGCATCAGTTGAATACATACCGGAAATACAGCATACTGCTGTTACTAAAAAACACCACCAGCCAAAGAATTTGGCAATTGCCTGGTTTTTAACAAAACGATATTCAGCCGGGAATTTTTCCATTGCCTTACGTAAAGCAATATAAGCAACAAATACCCATAAATAACGAAGTGGCATACATACTGAATTTAATTTATTCAATTGTGCCAATACCGCTGCTGCCCCTGGTACAAATGATTGAATTAAAATAATTGATCCTGATAAAGCAACTACCATTTTAATACCATTGACATAAGCACCATATTTGTTTTTCTTTAATAATTTAGTTGGAATAAATTGACGTGCATCTTCATTGTCTAATAACATTCTAAGTGGCGCATCAATACTTAATACCAATGTTGAGAATTGTCCTATCATGTTACATAATGCATAAATAACTAACAAGGCATCTCCAATGTGATAATATTCACCTAAAGATTGGAACGCCCAATAAGCACCGTTTGATACATACGAGTTAAATGATTCTTCACTAGCATTGATAACCGTTGGATCAAACATCATTCCCATTGCAATCGTTCCTAAAATCGCACAAACTACTACCATGATAGCAAGAGCAATCATCCCTTTAGGGAATCCTCTTGATGGATCTTTAACTTTATTAACGTATGGTGAAATTTTTTCACAACCACCTACTGCAAACACTAAAATTGAAAGTGATGTAAAATAATTAACATTAAACTGTGGAACAATCTTATCCCAGCTAAAGTCCATTGACACAAAACCGCCATTAGGATTGATTGCTGGTGCTGCAAACATCATGACAATATATAAAATTGACATAATAAACATACTAGTACCCGCAACAGTCGCTAATTTCTTTAACGGATTTAACCCACGGCTAGCTACCCAGCAGAAGAATAAAAACACTGCCAATGTAGCAAGCTGAATTCCTAGTGTTGGGAAAGTATCATAAGTTTCTGCATTTCTAAAAACTGCCCAGCTTAAAGCTTTTAGACCCCCGCTACCTTTGCTGGCAATATAAGTAATGTGGCATGCCCAATAAGTCCATCCGGCATAATAAGCTAATTTTGGTCCCATTGTTTCATGGATCCATGAACTAACTCCACCACCTAAATTTTTAAATGCTGAACCTAATTCTCCTACCATCAAAGCGTATGGTACGAAATAAAGAGCAAACATTAAGATCCAGCTAAAAATAACTTGGATACCATTGAAATAAACAAAGCCATTAACAACGTTTCCAAAACCCCATACTGTTGAAAACGCCATAAACGCTAAGTTATACCAAAGTATCTTCTTAGAGTTTTCTTTAGAATTTTCCATATTTTCCTCCTTGTAATATCTAATAGTGTCAAAACCAATTACTTGGTAAACCCCATCTATCTTGGTCTTTTGTATATAAACTTAACCATTATTATGGTTAAAATTATATCATTGGTTTTAATCATCATAACTAAAAGATTTAATGATCACTAATGTTTTTATAGATTTAATATCTTCATAAATATAGCTTTCATTATCCTGTTACATGACTAGATTGTACTAATGTTTAAACATCAGTACAATTTCAAACCATTACCATTATAGCAAAAAAATTATGAATTGTTAAATCATAATTAAAATTCTTCATTTTTTCTACAAAAAATACTTTTTTAAAAAAATTATTACCAACAGTTAATTTTCAAGCAAATATCTTGATTACCAGTTAATTGTAAAGCAACAAAACCTAAATTATAATATTAATATAAAAGGAGAAACCTATGAAGATCAATGAAATTATCAAAACGAAACGTTTAGAAAAAAATATGACCCAGCAGCAAGTTGCCTTAGCTTTAGGTGTATCAACACCCGCTGTTAACAAATGGGAAAATGGTATTTGTTACCCTGATATCACTCTTTTACCTGCTCTAGCTAGATTATTACAAACCGACTTAAATACTTTACTTTCATTTAAAGATGATTTAAACGATCAGGAAATTGCCACGTTTTTAAATGAATTAACATTAAATAGCGAAACCATGAACTTTGATCAAATTTACAAACAAGCAACAGCCAAAATAAGCGAATATCCTACTTGTTATAGGTTAATATTACAGATTGCTATGTTATTAGATGGCATCTTAATTACAAAAACAAAACACTATAAACAATATCAAACCAAAATCGAAGAATTATATCAACAGCTAACTACTTGTCAGGACTTAAAAATCAAAACTCAAGCTCTATCAATGTTGATTTCTAAATATATCAACAAACAAGAATATCAAAAAGCTAACACTTTATTGCAAAGTATCCCTGAACCTCATTACGTTGATAAAAAACAAATCAGAATAAAACTTTTATTAGCACAAAAAAATTATTTTGAAGCATCCAAGTTAGCACAAGAAAATTTATTGCAAACAATTAATAAAACGCAAAACATCTTGCTTACATTATTAGACATTGCTTTAAAACAAGAGAAAAATGAAGATGCTTCATATATTGCTAATATTTATAAAAAAAATAGTGATTTATTTGATTTGTGGCCTTATAATCGTTATTTAGCCGATTTTATTTTTTATTCAGCTAATAAAAACAAAGATAAATCAATATCAACTTTAATCTCACTATTAAATGCAATAACCGATAATTATACTTTAAACAATTCCCCATTATATCATCATCTTAAAACCAAACAAATTGATGATAATTTTAGTAATAAAATGCAAACAATGATTATTGAATCGATCATTAATGATGAAAATACTGCTTTTTTAAAAGACACGCCCGAATTTCAAAAATTAGTTAATAAAACAATTTCCAAATAAACCAGGGACACCAATTGATGTCCCTGATTAAAACTGTATTAAAAGAAAGAGTCATCCTCACCAAAATTTTCTTTCTTTTCTATAATCAGCTTTTGTAATTTATTTAATTTATCTTTAAGCAGTATCTGTTTATTTTCTCGATCACTTTCTTGAAAATACATATATTCCACAAAATCAACCCACTCATCAAAATATTGATTGATATCTTCATACAAATACTGGCAAAATTCCAACATACTTGTATACGACACTTCATGATGGACTGAATCAGCCCTGATTGGATAATGGCCATCTTCCTCAATTAAAATATGACAGTTCCAATAACTAACTACACATAAAAAGCGCAGTGGTTCTAAAAAACCTTTAACACAAAACGGTTTCATTGTTTCTAAGCCAAAAATAGCCTGATCAAGCCATTCAATGGCAATATCATCAAGATAACTAAGCTCATATCCATTAGTTCCTTCAAGTGAAAAAATTGTCCATCCATATTTTGGTTTTGTAAGCATTCTCTTTACCTCCAACAACATATATATCAATTATATCACATATTTATCTTAATAATTGATTGATTCTTAAAATTCTTCTTCAAAAATGTTGAATTCAACTACTGGTAGGTTAAATATTGATAGGGATTTTGTTAGAATAAAATTAGAAACGGAGGGAATTTCATGGATTTAAAAAAGATAGGAAGATTTATTGCCAGCTGCCGTAAAAATAAAAAATTAACACAAGAACAACTTGCCGACAAATTAAATATCACCTCAAAAGCAGTAAGTAAATGGGAAACTGGAAAATGTTTACCTAATGCATCGATCATGATTGATTTATCTAATATTTTAGACATTACGGTAACTGAATTATTAAGTGGTGAAAAATTAGAAAAAGATAAAATGATTGATAAGGCTGATAAAAATATTGTTGCACTAGCAAAAACGAAAGAAGCTACGATAAAAGCAACTAAATATAGCTATGTATTTATCATTTTTGCGTTACTATTATTAATAACATATAATTTATTTAAATACGGTATTAATGCAGTAATAAACAAACCAGAATTTTTTATCTTTTTATTAACCGGAATTATTTTTTGGTTTACTTATTTGATCATTATTAAAAAAAATGAATAAAATATCTAATCATTATATATAATACTTTTTGGATATTCTTAAATTTAAATAAAAAAGTTTTCCAAGCAAATAGAAAACTCTAAATATTTGAAAAAAATAAAAACTTACGAATAATCGTAAGTTATTTTTCAATGGAGCGGGTGATGGGAATCGAACCCACGTAGTCAGCTTGGAAGGCTGAAGTTCTACCATTGAACTACACCCGCAATCATGGTGCCCAGGGCCGGAATCGAACCGGCACGGATTTTGAGGTCCGCAGGATTTTAAGTCCTGTGCGTCTACCAGTTTCGCCACCTGGGCATGATTTAATTGAAATGGTGACCCGCAGGCGATTCGAACGCCTGACCCTCTGATTAAAAGTCAGATGCTCTACCGACTGAGCTAGCGGGTCATTTTGGCTGGGGTACCTGGATTCGAACCAGGGAGATGACAGAGTCAAAGTCTGTTGCCTTACCGCTTGGCTATACCCC
>NZ_JAGHEW010000188.1 GCF_017889095.1 Thomasclavelia sp.
ATCTATCTTTTGCATTTAGTTTCTCCATTATCTTAATAAATTTTTTTACTGTTAATATTTCTCTAGTAATAAAATGATGATTATAAAATAAACTGTAAGTTGAAAATAATGTATTCACTTTTTTAGCTTCTCTATAATCATTTAATAAAATAGCATGAAATTTAATGTTATTTTCCTGACAATATGTTTCTAATAAAGGCACATATTTAGCGGTAAAGGGACACTGATTTGAATAATACAAAACAAAACCATCATCTCGGCTAGACATCTGCTTAAATTTTATAACCGGCAAAGCTGCCTGGTCGTTTAACTTTAAAAACATGATTTCATAATCATCAATACAAGCAACTGAAACAAAACCATGATGAACTAAAAAATCATAATCCATAACAAAAGGCTGTTTCTTTTTAGCAGCAATTATTACTAAACCATCATAACCTTTTTCTAAACAATCTTTTTTACATTCTTCTAATAATATCTTGGCATTGCCTTGTCCCTTTTATTTACCAGATACCCAAAAACAATTAATAAAACATAAATTATCACCCTCAAGATTAATTGCACTTTTATCTAGCGGTCCATATTCAATAAAACACTTACCCCGAACATTCATTTTTTTAAACACTAGTCCTAATTTAAACTGGTTTTCTAGCCATTGTTTTTTACTAACTACTTGTTTGTCTTTTTTATTAGCAAGTGCACAGCAAATATGTTCGTCCCATAAGTTATCTTGATTTACTGTTATAATTTCCATTATCTCACCTCAACTACATTATAACAAAACAAACCTGACACCTAATGTCAAGTTTGTTTAAATATATAAATCAATTATTTTTTTAGCTTCCTGTTCAATTCGACTACGAAGATAGTTTGGTGAAAGTACCTTTAATTTAGAACCAAACGATAAAATATAACTATCTAACCAATAACTATCTTCAACTTCTGCTACAACTTGATAATCACCATTATCTAGTTTAGTAATTTGAGCTTCGTTAAATTCATCAAAAACAGCGCTAGCAAGCTCTTTAGAAAATAATAGAGTTATGGAAATTGTTTTTTGAGGATGTAAATACGTTTCTATTTTTTCTGATTTTATTTGATCAGTTATAAAAGTTTCATTGAGCATCTTCAAGTTACGAATTCTGGTTAGTTTAAAAAACCGATTAGCTTTTTTTAATACACAATAGCCCTGCAAATACCAGGTTGTTGCCTTAAAATACAGTTTCAATGGATAAACATTACGTTTAGTTTTTAGTCCTGAAGTATTGACATAATCAAAAGTAATCTGCTTTTTAGAAATAATAGCTTCTTTTAATAAATTAAATTTAGCGTTTAAATCATTTTGCTGATGCCAGGAAGAAAAATCAATTTCCAGCCAATCTAGTTCATTAGTTCCAAATAAAGAAACTAATTTAGTAACTAAATCATCATTAGCTCCTTTTAAATTCGCAAGTGTCTGTAATGCCGTTAAAATTTGGATACGTTCGTCTTCACTAAAATAATCACGCTGTAAAACAAAATTTTCATCTAAATAGATGCCACCATCATGACCTTGTTTACTATAAACCGGAAAACCAGCTACCATTAACTGCTGTAAATCACGATAAACTGTTCGTTTGGATATTTCAAAATGATCAGCTAATTCATCGGCAGTTGTCTGGCGCTTATCTAATAAAAAGTATAAAAGTTCAAATAAACGACTATTAGTCATATTTAATCGATCCAGTTGAAATGTTTACAAGCATTATATATCCCGTCTTGATCACAATTATCAGTAACATAAGTAGCTTTTGCTTTTAATTCAGCGATAGCATTACCCATAGCGATACTAGTCCATTCATCAATAAACATGCTTAAATCATTTTTTTCATCGCCAAAAACTACTACATCCTGATAATCCCCACCGAAATAATCAACCATTGCTTTAATCCCAACTGATTTATCCCCTGGTTCTACAAAAATATATTCATCATGAAAACGACACCATGGTAATTCTTTCAATGTTTCCAGTTTATTTTCTTCAGGCGCAAAACAAGCTACATATACTTTATAAATTTTTGAATAATCGCGAGGGTCTAAATTTTCTTTAACTACTGTATCCATATAAATATCGTGAGTAAAATCATAAAAACGCTGATCAGGTGCTAATCTTCTTGTCGCATTATCTGGAGAAAAAGCCCAAATAAAATTCTTTTCTTTACATTCATCGATCAAAGCTAAACACTTTTGATAATCTAACGGTTTAATTTCAATTAATTTATTATTGATCGTGATTCCATTCCCACCATCACTGACCATATTTTCAAAACCTAATTCTTGCATGTGTTTAAAAGCCATTGCATAACTGCGCCCCGTCGCAATCGCAACAAAATGACCAGCTTCTTTTAGTTTTTTTATTGCCAGCTGTGTTGACTCAGGGACATATTGATTACCTGGTTTTCCAACTGCTAATGTACCATCAATATCAAAAAAGAAAAATTTACGTTTCATCATCAATTCCTCCTATAACTATATCCTAGCATATTTTAATCATTATCTTTTTTATTTACCAATTGTGAAAAATCAATTAACTTACTATGTTATAATAGATAAACAGGAGGTAAAATATGAGTGTTTTTGATTTTAATGGCGAAAAATACAAACAAGCTTCTAACCATCAAAAGAAATGGGGTAATGATTTAATTTCTAAATTAGTGCTATCGGGAAATGAAACTATTTTAGATCTTGGCTGTGGTGATGGGATGCTAACAATGCAATTAGCTAATTTTACTAGGGGAAAAGTAATTGGCATTGATGCTTCAAAAGGAATGATTGAAACTGCAAAACGAGCATATTCAAAAGATAATTTAGAGTTTAAATTAATGGATATTAATAATCTTGATTTTATTGATCAATTTGATCTCATTTATTCTAATGCTGCTTTACACTGGGTCAAAGACCATCAGCGTTTATTCCAAAACTGTTATCAAGCTTTAAAAACTAATGGTAAGCTGGCCTGGAATTTTGCTGGAGAAGGTACAACACTTAACTTCGTGGCAATTATCAAAGAAGTAATTAGTCTTGATCAGTATCAAAAATATTTCCAGAATTTTATTTGGCCCTGGTATATGCCAGCTTTAAAAGAATATCAACGACTAATTGAAACATTTGAGTTTAAAGATTTGAATTTAACTTTTGAAAATCGTGACCGTTATTTTACAAATGATGATGAATTAATCAAATGGATCGATCAGCCCTGTCTAGTCCCTTTTATTAATCAAATTCCCGTATCTAAAAAAGAATTATTTCGTCAAAAAGTAATTGACTCAATGCTTGTAAGAACAAGACAAGATGATGGTACTTACTTTGAAACCTTTAAACGAATAAATTTACTGGCAACAAAAAGATGATCATCACATCATCTTTTTACTTATCTTCAATTTTCATTGTTGCCATTTTATCTTTAGTTAAATTATTAGCTTTACCATAATTTAGCCAATAATTTGTAGATGCTTTTAAATACATTTTTTTCGAGATTGGCATCGTTACTTTTAACTGACAATATTTTTTTGTTTTAATTGAATGTGCTAATTTTTTGATTTTATGTTTAACTAAACATTTAAATGGTGTTTTTAAAATAGCTTCACCGCCACCTATTTTTAAAACTGAACCAAATGAATATTTATTTTGTAAACAAAATAATTTAACCATTTCGATTGCCACATCATTTTGCTCTGGTTCTAAAAAACCGCAATTTATGATAACTGAAACAACTGGTTTTGTTTCAAAATGATATTTTTCTAATGTTTTTAAAAAATCTAAAAAAGTTGCTGGTAAAGCATCAGCATACAATGGAAAAACAAATACAATATTTTTATACTTAGTAATATTTTGACATATTTGTTCATGATTAGTTTTCATTATTTCAAGATACTCACTTGTAATAAATTGTTTTAATAATTGTCCATACTGTTTAGAATTCGAATGAGTATTTCGAGGACTAGCATTAATAATTAATAGTTCGTTCATTTAAAGACCTCATTTTTAATAACGTTTTCTATATTATCTTCTTTTGTAAAAATAACCTGGTGACTTTTAAAATTCATATTTTTACTATTCCGTTCAATTAATTTAGTAAAAACATCTTTCTCTAAAGCCGAAACATTACCATAGCCAATTATCGTAGCTTTTTTTAACGCCACATTCCGTTGGAAGTGATGGGTTTGCTGGTCAAGCAAACGAATAAATGGCTGTTGAGTAGGCAAAGTACGTTCTAACATCGTTTTCATGATAGTATCATAACAGCCATATTTTACTTTGCTAACAATAATAATTTGATTGCTAAAAGCAATCTTGGGATAAATCCTGATTGCATCATCACGAATAACGCATTTACCCGGTGTTTTGATCCAGCAATTAAAACAGCCGATACAGTTACTAATTTTCATTTTAGATAAATCAATTAATTCAAGCTCTTTTAAATCAGTTATTTTTAAATCCTTGTCACTTAATACCAGCATCATCTTTCCTCCTTTTTATTTATTTTAACATAATTTGTTAATTATCAAGTAAACTTAATAAAAATTAAGATTAAAATAAAAAAGCAGAAAACTGCTTCAGAGTGTTGACAAACTACCAATTTGAAAAATTAAAAATTTCAGTGTATTCAAAGTGGTAAAATAAAGCTAAAATAAGGGTGATTTTAGATATTAAAACATTAAAATTACTCTTTTTTTATTCATTTGTGGGAAATATAAAAGGCTGTATGACAAAGCCGGTTTGAAAAACCGACTTTGTCAACAGCCTAAAGCAGAAAACTGCTTTTTTATTCAACTGGGATAACTGAACCATCACTATATGTTGTTTTAATAAATTCTTTAATCTTGTTAGATTTTAATACTTCCACTAAAGCTTTGATC
>NZ_JAGHEW010000189.1 GCF_017889095.1 Thomasclavelia sp.
GGTCAAGCAAACGAATAAATGGCTGTTGAGTAGGCAAAGTACGTTCTAACATCGTTTTCATGACAGTATCATAACAGCCATATTTTACTTTGCTAACAATAATAATTTGATCGTTAAAAGCAATCTTGGGATAAATCCTGATTGCATCATCACGAATAACGCATTTACCCGGTGTTTTGATCCAGCAATTAAAACAGCCGATACAGTTACTAATTTTCATTTTAGATAAATCAATCAATTCAAGCTCTTTTAAATCAGTTATTTTTAAATCCTTGTCACTTAATACCAGCATCATCTTTTCCCCCTTTTTCTTTATTTTAACATAATTTATTAATTATCAAGTAAACTTAATAAAAATTAAGATTAAAATAAAAAAGCAGAAAACTGCTTTTTTATTCAACTGGGATAACTGAACCATCACTATATGTTGTTTTAATAAATTCTTTAATCTTGTTAGATTTTAATACTTCCACTAAAGCTTTGATCTTTTCGCTATCTTTATCTTCACTTCGACAAGCAACAATATTTACGTATGGATTTTTTTCATCAGCTGATTCTAAAATAATTGCATCTTTAGTTGGATTTAATCCAGCATCGATAGCATAATTTCCATTGATTGCCACTAATGCTCCTTCGTTGTTTTGATAAGCTGTTGTTAGCAATTCTGGTTTGATTTCTTCAAACTGTAAATTTAAAGGATTAGCTTTAATATCTTCAATAGTAGCATTTTGGATTTTAACATCGTCTTTTAATTCAATCACTCCAGCACTTTGCAAGATTGATAAAATTCGACCGTGATCGGCAACTGAATTAGAAATTACGATTGTATCATTAGCTTTTAATTCACTAACGTCTTTAATCGTTTTAGAATAGAAACCAAATGGTTCAATGTGAATACCACCGGCATTAACAATATCATAACCGTTTTTTTCTACATCTTCTTCAAAAAATGGTACGTGCTGGAAATAATTGGCATCGACATCACCATTATCTAATGAACGATTAAAAATATAATAATCATCTAAGATCTTGATTTCTAGATTAATATCATAGTCGTCTTTTAAAATCGTTTTTGCTTCTTCTAAGATATCACCATGTGGTTTTGATGTAGCCGCAACTGTTAACGTATTTTCATCGCTTTTGCTACCACAAGCTGTTAAGCCAATCACTAATAATAAAGATGTAATAATTGTTAATAGTTTTTTCATTTTCTTTCCCTACCTTTTATCTATTTTTTTAACTGCATAATCCCCAATAAACTGGATGATGAAGACTATAATTAATATTAATATCGTTGCTGTGTAGGTAACATAGTTATTTTGACGAACAAATCCATATAAATAAGCTAAATTACCTAATCCCCCAGCTCCAATGGCACCAGCCATTGCCGTATAACCGATTAATGAAATTCCCATTACCGAAATTGAAGAAATTAAAGCGGGCTTAGCTTCCGGAATTAAAACTTTTGTTACAATTTGATAATTACTTGCTCCCATCGCTTTACTAGCTTCAATTGTTCCTTTATCAACTTCATTTAAAGCAATCATTACCATCCGACCATAAAACGGTGCACTTGATAAAATCAATGATGGTAAAGCAGCCTTAGCTCCTAACATTGAACCAACAATTGCTTTAGTAAAAGGAATTAATAAGATCAATAAGATAATAAAAGGAATCGCCCGTAATAAATTAACAATCCAGTTTAATCCTTTATTGACAATAATATTAGGATATAATCCATCACTTTGGGTCAAATAAATCAAAATTCCTAAAATTAATCCTACGATCACTGCTACCAGTAAAGAAACCCCCGTCATAAATAGCGTTTCTTTTAAAGCTTCAATCATTTGATCAACATTAATATTCTCTAAAATACTTTGCATTATATCACCTCCACATTGGCCTGATAGTTAGTAAACAAATCAACCACTTCTTGTTTATCACCAATTACTTGTAAAACCATTACCCCAAAAGAACTATCAATGGTATTACTTAAATTAGCTTCAATTACATTAATATCTGCCTTACTTTGACGAATTACTTTAGTTAGTATCGGTAAACGACTAATGTTTTCATCAAAGACAATTTTCAACAGCTCTCCTTCAGGATAAATCTGTTTTAACATTACAGTATCAAATCTTTGAGGATGTTCTACTTTTTGGACAAAACTTTTAGTGATCTCGTTTTGCGGGTGCATAAAAAGATTTTTAACACTGCCTGTTTCTACAATTTTTCCTTTGGACATTATCGCTATTTGATTACAAATTTTTTGAACTACTTCCATTTGATGTGTGATCATAACAATCGTTATTTGTAATTTACGATTAATTTCAACTAATAAATCTAAAATTGACTGCGTAGTTTCCGGATCAAGCGCACTAGTTGCCTCATCACATAACAAGATCTTTGGATCATTAGCTAAAGCTCTGGCAATACCAATTCGCTGTTTCTGCCCGCCAGATAATTCACTAGGATAAGCATCTTCCCGTCCTTGTAAACCTACTAATTCAATTAGCTCTTGCACTTTCCTTTGTCTAAACAGTTTATCTTTGTTTCCGGCAATTTCTAAAGCTAGTTCAATATTTTCACTAACTGTCCGTGACCATAATAAATTGAAATGTTGGAAGATCATTCCAATTTTAGTTCGCATTTTACGTAATTCCTGATTAGATAAGCGACCAATATCTTGACCATCAATTAAAATTTCGCCACTATCTTGCATTTCTAATTGATTAATCAATCTTACTAAAGTTGATTTACCAGCTCCACTATAACCGATGATACCAAAAATATCACCAGTATTAATCGTTAAAGTAACATCATCTACGGCTTTAACTTCTTTATCTTTTAGATGAAAAGTTTTGCTTACATGTTTTATTTCAATCATTGTTTTCCTCCTTATAAAATAAAAAACTCATCCTTACCAAAGGACGAGCATTACCCGTGTTACCACCTTATTTCATTATTACCTCACGATAATAACCTCTTCGAGTACCATCATACTCTAGTGCGATAACGGGCACGCGACCGTCATAGACTAAATATCGCCTACAAAACTCCAAGACCATCTTCATTTAACCGCCTTTATCCTTTTCCACCACCCAAGGACTCTCTATTAAATTTAGCTAAACTACTCTTCTTTTCATCGTTGTTACAAACATCTTAACCTAATAATTTTTTTATGTCAAGTAAAATATTTATTAAAGTTTTATTCTTTTGCATCAACTTTATCAGCAATTATCATCTTTTTTTAAATTTTAGTGCATAAAAACTCCACTTTTTACTAATCGTATTGAACTATTTGATTATAAATTAAATAATATAAACAACAAATAATTACTATCAATTATTTGTTTGTAAATATCATATTTAAAGATCAAAACTACAATAATATAAAATTATCTATTGAAATCAATTGATTTAAAAATGTCCATATTTTAAATCTTTCCTAAATATTATTGATACTATCTTTAAGTAGATATTTATAAATAATCAACATATCGGTAATTTACGATATGTTGATTAAAATATTTTTTTATTTTGAAAAAAACAAGCAATTACATTTAAGTTATTGTAACATTGAACTATCACAAAAGGAGGTTTTTTAAATGGGATTTAAAGAAGGATTTTTATGGGGCGGTGCTACTGCCGCTAATCAATATGAAGGAGGATATTTATCTGGTGGTAAAGGTTTAGCTGTTGCTGACACTATTACTGGTGGTGATGGAATTAACGGGATTCCTCGTTATATTATCGCTAAAATGCCTGATGGCAGCGAAAAGAAATTTACAACTAAAGAAGATATTCCTGCCGGGGCCAAAGCTATTGTTAAAGAAGGCGTATATTATCCAAGTCACGTAGCTACTGATTTCTATCATCATTGGAAAGAAGATATTGCTTTATTTGCCGAAATGGGCTTAAAATGCTATCGTTTATCAATTAACTGGACACGTATTTTTCCAAATGGTGACGATGAAAAACCTAATGAAGAAGGATTAAAATTCTATGAAGATGTTTTCAAAGAATGTCGTAAATATGGTATTGAACCATTAGTTACAATTTATCATTTTGACTGTCCATTGCATTTAGCTAATGAATATGATGGTTGGGTTAGTCGTCATACTGTTGATGCTTTTGAAAACTATGCCCGGACTTTATTTACTCGTTATAAAGGATTGGTTAAATATTGGCTAACAATCAATGAAATCAATATCAATGCCAACTTTATGATGAATGGTGTTCATGATCATATTTCTAACGCTCAAAATCGTGAACAAGCTAGATGGAATTTGTTTGTCGGAAGTGCCAAAGCAGTCAAAATCGGTCATGAAATTGATCCTGATAATAAAATTGGATTAATGATCGCTCATGGTGGAACTTATCCATATTCTTGTCACCCTGCTGATGCCATGGCTGAAATTGAAGCTAGTCATGCCATGAAATGGTTCTATGGTGACGTACAGATGCGAGGATATTATCCAGCTTATAAGATTAAAGAATTAGAAAGAAATGGGATCGTAATCAAAAAAGAACCTGGTGACGATGAAATCTTAAAAGAAGGTGTTGTTGATTATTATTCATTCTCTTATTATAATTCACATCCAATCGCTGGTCATGAAGTTGATGGTCAAAAATCTAGTGGTAACCAGGTAGAAGGATTAAAAAATCCATACTTAAAAGAATCACAATGGGGTTGGCCAATTGACCCAATTGGTTTACGTGTTTGTTTAAATGAAATTTATGACCGTTATCAAAAACCAATGATGATCGTTGAAAATGGTTTAGGAGCTTTAGATACTGTTGAAGCTGATGGATCAATCAACGATGATTATCGAATCGATTACATGCGCGAACACATCAAAGAAATGAAAAAAGCAGTTGATATTGATGGTGTTGATTTAATTGGATTTACACCTTGGGGCTTCATTGATGTTGTTTCTGCCGGTACTGGTGAAATGCGTAAACGTTATGGTTTCATCTATGTCGATATGGATGATGAAGGTAACGGTGATTTATCAAGATCAAAGAAAAAATCTTTCTATTATATGAAAAAAGTATTTGAATCTAATGGTGAAGATTTAGATTAAATAGTAAAACGGATATAAGCTTTTTATATCCGTTTTTGATTTGGTCTTCTTTTAATTTCTAATAAACTGATAAGCTCTGGAAACCATAGTGTATCAGTTGGTTCAAACATGACCCATTTGCCATCTCGATAAGTTTTGGCTTCATCATAGATTTTTTGAATTTCCTTAGAGTAATTATCACGTCTAGCTTCAAACTTTGCTCTTTCATCTTTACCAAAAATGATCATAAAACCAAGACATTTTTTTCGAGCATATAGTGCACATAACGTTTTACCACCACGACGATATTTATATTCATAAACCCATTTTTTACCGCCAGTATTCCAGATTTGTTCCATATCATACTTTTGATTGATTGCAAAACATAGCTTTTGCCAGACTTCAAACAAAGGCAGTCCTAATAATTCAATCATCTTTAAATCATCTGGTATCTCTTTTAACATCTTATTTTCTCCTCTAGTTAGTTTTATTTAATAAACCGGATATCTCCTTAACAAATTCAATATCATTCATTTTATTTTCAACATCATGATTGAATTTATCTTTATCTATTTTACCATCATGAATAATTTGATTATAGTTAGGATAATTATTTTCAATCACTTCTCTTTCTATTATATATTGGCTACCACTAAAATTAAAAGTAATTGTTTTTAAATTATCGATCAGCATAAAAATAGCAACGGAATTATAAATAAGTGAACGTTCGATATACATATCATCATTATTGTACCAGTCAGTTGTATTATAATTGATTATCAATCCATAATTTTCACTATCTATTTCAAAAACATAACCGTAATTTGATAGTGGCAAATTAGTAATCAGATTACCAGTATTACTATTATTGCCAAGATATTTATTTTGGTATTTTATAATATTATCAATTCCACTTTTATCGCGATTAAAAGGACTAATTGGAACTGTATTTGAGTTATATTCTTTTTTCAAATCAACAATATAATATTCATTTTCACTATCAGCATTTATTCTATAGACATTATAAAACAAACTATGGTAAGTTATTAATTTTGATTCGTTAAACTCTGTTACTACCATATAACGATATATTGGTGGTCGCTTAAATGAAATAACACTGATCATGTCAACAACATAAAAAATCGTCAATATAACTATAAACGTTAAAAATACAATACCTAATCTTTTATAAATATTTTGCACTTTTATTACTTTAAATAAACCAGTTACAAATATAACTATTCCAATAATCGAATAAATTGATCCCCAGCTACTTTCGGAATCAAACACGATAAACGCTGAGAATCCAATTATCGCACCAATAATCATAATAATATATGATTTCTTGATTTTTTCCTTTTCAATTTCCTTTTTTGAATAATCAATTGTATTAACAATATTTTCTTCCAGTTTTTCTTGATACTCTTCTTTACTGATTCTTTCACCTGATAATAATTCATTAATACTAATATCCAATTCTTTACATAACGGTTCAAATAATGATAAATCCATCATACATTTGCCATTTTCCCATTTGGATACCGAACGATCAGACACACCTAACTTTTCTGCCAGTTCTACCTGAGTCATCTTTTTTAATTTTCTATTTTCAGCAATAAATTTACCTATTTTTTCTTGATTCATATTTTTTCATCTCCTTTGCATTTTAATTTTATAATGTAAAAGAAATTTTTAACACGAACTAGAAGTAGAGTTTGATATTTTCTAGGTTAAATTCATTTCTTTTTTATAAAAGTGTAGCTGATTACCACAGTTAGCCTTATGGAAATGTTGTTTTAATAAAAATACTAGAAATATTTAAAATTATTTTCCATTACCTTTTAAATCTTACATTCATCAAAATACTTTTGCAGCTTCCTAGCAAACTGCCCAATATGCAATCCATCAACAAAAGAATGGTGAGCTTGTACAGATATAGGAATTAGTATTTTTCCATCCTTTTTATAATATTTCCCCCAATCAAAAAGTGGTGTGGCATTATCTTTCTTCCCTGAGTTTGTATGAGATATATGGGTATAGGTTATCCATGGAATTGAAGAACATTGAAACACATCATTTCCTAATGGACCAGTAAAATATTCTTTTTGTTCATTTGCGATTTTTGAAGCCAATTTACAATATTCTTTTAAATCATCGATCATTGGTACATTAACGAC
>NZ_JAGHEW010000190.1 GCF_017889095.1 Thomasclavelia sp.
ATGTCTGGTGTTTAAACGAAGGGGCAATGAAGTTTTATGAAAAATGTGGTTTAACACCATTAAAAATAATGATGGAAAAGGTATTATAGAAAAATATAATATCTTTTTTGTTGATTTGAAAAAAAACAAATTTTATGCCACAATTATTTTAGGTGGTGATTCTTATGTATATTGAAACTCAAAGACAATATCCAATATTTAAAAATGATGAATTAACTGATCTTTTAGAACAAGTAACTTTCAAAATCAATAATTTTGGTTTATGGCAAAGTGATAAAAATCAAACCGTCAATTATATTACTAATGATATTGAAATTGTTTATTATTTACATGGCGGTTCAATCACAACTATCGGTAATAAACAATATACCTGTCCACCACAAAGTTTTTTACTATTAGAACCGTTTCAATTAAATACTTCTAAAAATATCGGTTATGATCATTATGCTTACTATTATTTTCATTTTGAAATTGAACCTCTTTATTTAAAAGAACAGTTTATTAATTTACTAACTAAACATGGTCATTTAATTTATGGTCATGAAATTAAAGACTTTCGCGAAATGCTTAATCGTTTATTGATCGAAGCTAATGAAAAAGAAATCGGTTATTCTAGTATCATTACTTCTGCTTTAATTAGGGTCATTGTTGAAATCATTCGGGCGCAATTAAAACGAACTGATGATAATAAAGTTGAAATTATTGCATCTTCATATACTAATTTAGTTAATGAAAGTATTAAATACATTCATCAGCATTTATACGAAAGTATTCGAATAACTAACTTATGTCAAGATCTAGGAATATCTTCAAGTGTTTTATATAAAGCTTTTATGCATGTTTTAAATATATCGCCAAGTGCTTATATTCAAAAACAAAAAATTCAAATTACCCAGAAACGGTTAATGCTTGGTGAAACATTAACTTCAATTGCTCAGGAACTCGGTTATTCCAGTGCTTATCATCTTTCTAAAGTATTTAAGCAAAATGTTGGATTAAGCCCTCGCGATTATAAAAAGAAAATGAAGGTTTTATAAACATATACTGAAAAGTATATGTTTTTTATTTAAATCGATATGTTTTATATATTTGTAAGTGCTATCATTTAATAAAGAGGTGAACAGCTTTGAAAACAAACAGCTATAAAAAATTATTCCAGCCGATTACAATCAACAAAATGACTGTAAAAAATCGGATCTTTATGACGCCAATGTCAACCAATTTTGCCACCAAAGATGGCTATGTAACTGATGAAATGATTTATCACTATGCTAGAAGGGCTAAAGGTGGTGTCGGTTTAATTACAACTGAAGTAGTAATGATTGAACCAACTTATAAATACATCTTACACACCGCTTCTTTACAAGATGATTCTTATATTGAAGGATGGCATAAACTTGCCGATGCAGTACATCAGCACGGTGCAAAAATTGTCCCTCAGTTATTACATCCAGCCTATATGGCTTTACCGTTTCCTAATACACCCCAATTAGTGGGACCTAGTGAAGTTGGACCATATTACGCTAAAGTACCGCCTCGTCCTTTAACAATCGATGAAATTCATCAACTAGTAGAATTATTTGGTGACGGTGCCAAAAGAGCCCAGCAAGCTGGATTAGATGGTGTAGAAATCCACGCTGCCCATGCTCATGCTTTGATTGGCGGTTTCTTATCACCATTATATAATAAGCGAATCGATGAATATGGTGGCGATATTACTCATCGAATCAGATTATTATTAGAAGTTATTGAAAATGTCCGTCAAAAATGTGGACCGGATTTTCCAATTATTGTAAGAATTAGCGGTGATGATTATGAAGATGGTGGTCAATCATTACATGAAGGATGTTATATTGCTAAAAAAGTTGAAGAAGCTGGAGCTGACATGATTCATGTATCTGGTGGGACAACCATTCATCGGGGTAGTTCGATTACCCCACCAGGAACTCCGCAAGCTAGTCACGTTCAAAGTTCGAAAGAAATTAAAAAATGTGTAAAAATACCCGTTGCTACAGTAGGCCGCTTGAATGAACCTTGGTTACTAGAAGAAATTCTTGAACGTGACTTAGCCGATATTTGTATGGTTGGACGTTCTTTACTATGTGATCCTGATTTTGTTAATAAGATCATGCTTGATCAAGAAGAAGATATTCGTCCTTGTATTGGCTGTCTTGGTTGTTTAAGTTCAACGATGTTAAAAGATCATATTGAATGTAGTATTAATCCCGCTTTAACTAGTGAAAACGAAGAAACAATCAAAACTGCAAGTAACCCTAAAAAAGTATTAATTGTCGGTGGCGGTCCAGCCGGAATGGAAGCTGCTTATGTTTTAAGTAAACGTGGGCATGATGTTACTTTGGCTGAAAAGAGTGATAAATTGGGTGGTACGATGATCGTTGCCGGTTATCCAATTGCTAAACAGCACTTTGCTCAGGCGACCAAATACTTCATTCACCGAACTAATCAGTTGAAAATCAAGCTTGAACTAAATACCTGTGTTGATAAAAATTATTTAACCACTCATCAATTTGATCATGTTTTAATTTGTAGTGGTGCTAAACCAATCAAATTAGAAATGTTTAATAACCATCCTCATAGCGGTGTAGCTCAAGATCTTTTATTAGGTAAAATGTGGGCTGGTAAAAACGTTGTTGTCGTTGGTGGGGGATCTGTTGGCTGTGAAGTAGCTGATTTTATTGCGCCATTAGTAAATGACCGTCATCCTAACAATAAAAAAGTTACTGTCATTGAAATGAAACCAAATATTATCATGGACGATACTTCACCATCAAGAAGTGTCTTAGTTAGACGAATGGCAAAAAAAGGAGTCAAGATCATTACTAGTGCAACCGTTAGTGCAATTGATGAAGCGTCAGTTACTTATCAAAAAGATGGTCAATCAATTACAATCAATGATGTCGATACCGTAATTAATGCCGTTGGTTATCAAAGTCGTCAGGAATTAAAATCGGTTTTAGAAGAATTAAAAATTAATTATCATTGTCTAGGTGATGCTAATCAGCCTGGCAAAATCAAAAATGCAATTTTAGATGCTTATCAAATTTGTAAAGACTTATAATAAGGAGAAATTAAATGAAATTATTAGAACCAATCCAAGTTGGAAAAATTACTTTAAAAAATCGCATTATGTTTCCACCAATGACTACGGGTTATGAAGAAAGAGATGGCACAATTGGTGAACAAAGCTTTAATTTTTATAAACGATTAGCTCAAGGTGGCGTAGCTTATATTGTTTTGGGTGATGTTGCCCCAGTAAATACCGTTTCCCCAACCCCTAAATTATTCCATGATGGTCAAATTCCAGCATACCAGGCTTTAGCTGATGCTTTACATGAATACGACTGTAAATTAGGAATTCAAATCTTCCATCCTGAATATGATGTTGATGCTTTAGCATTATTATTTAAACAAGGTGATATGCAAGGAGCCAGAGCTAAATTATATCATGATATGTTACATTATATTGATGAAGTAACAGAAGAACAATTAAATGCCATTTTAGAAAAAATTGGTGCCTGTGTTAAAAGAGCAGCCCAGGCCGGGGTTGATGTTGTTGAAGTTCATGGTGACCGTTTAATTGGTTCTCTTTGTTCAACAATCTTAAATCATCGTCAGGACAATTATGGTGGCAGCTTTGAAAACAGAATTAAATTTGCTTTAAATGTCGTTAAAACAATCAAAGATAATGCTCCTGATATTTGTATTGATTATAAATTACCAATTGTAACTGAAAATCCATTACGGGGAAAAGGTGGTTTAAAAATTGATGAAGCGATAAAACTAGCTAAAATATTAGAAGCTAATGGTGTCGATATGATCCATGTTGGCCAGGCTAATCATACTGGTAATATGAATGATACCATTCCCGCAATGGGAACTCAGCCATATTGTTTCATGTCTAAATATAATAAACAAATTAAAGATGCTGTTTCTATCCCCGTTTCTTCAGTAGGTAGAATCATTACTCCAGAAAACGGTGAAGCTTTAATTGAAAATGGTATTTGTGATATCGTTGGACTGGGAAGATCGTTATTAGCTGATCCTGATTATGTAACTAAATTAGAAAACAATCAAGCTAACCGGATTCGTCATTGTATCATGTGTAATAAAGGTTGTACTGATGCTATCCAAAATCGTAAATTTTTAAGCTGTGTTTTAAATGCAGAAAATGGCTATGAATATAAACGTGAAATTACCCCAGCTAGTGATAAGAAAAAAGTTGTCGTTGTCGGTGGTGGTCCTTCTGGAATGGAAGCTGCTCGAGTAGCCAAATTAAGAGGCCATGATGTTATCTTATTTGAAAAAGACACTCGTTTAGGTGGACAGTTGAATATTGCCTCTGTACCACCAAGAAAAGCGGAAATGAACCGGGCTTTAAACTATTTAGCTAATGAAATGAAAGTTTTAGACATTGATCTAAGATTAGGTCAAGAAGTTTGTCCAAAATGTGTCTTAGCCCAAAATCCTGATAGTGTTATTATTGCTACTGGTGCTAGCAATGCGATTCCTAGAATTCCCGGTACAGATTTACCACATGTCTTTGATGCTTGGAAAGTATTAAATCATGAACAATTACCTAGCGGTAAAGTAGTTATTATTGGTGGCGGTTTAGTTGGTGCAGAAACAGCTGAATTACTAGCTCAAATGGGATGTAAAGTAAGTATTGTCGAAATGTTAGAAGAAATTGCTAAAGAAGAATCATCAACAGTAAAACCAGAAATGTTCGCTGATTTTAAAAAACATGAAGTAAATTTATTAACAAAAACTAAAGTAACTAAAATTACAGCTACTCATGTTGAAGCTGAAAATGAAACTGGTCCTGTTACAATTGATTGTGATTATGTTGTTTTAGCTGTTGGTGCTAAACCTAATCCGTTCGATATTGCTGCCTTAAATGATGCCAATGTAAATGTTTATATTACTGGTGATTGTAATGGTAAAGCTGCTGATATCAACAAAGCAATTGAAGAAGGTTACTTAGCTGCTTGTGCAATTTAAAGAGTTACCAACCGGTAACTCTTTTCAACTCTAATAAACTTAAAAAATCACTTGCACTAAAAACATATAACAAACTACCCCACCAGCAATCGATAATAACATTTGTCTTTTCCAAAAATGTAACAATATTACAACCGTAATGCCAATCGCTTCAGGAATTCCATGGCTCCCGG
>NZ_JAGHEW010000191.1 GCF_017889095.1 Thomasclavelia sp.
CTATTTATTTAAAGTTACAATATTAATTTGATTAGGACATAGTAAACGATATTCATAACCATCTTCCATTCCTAAACCATTTGAGATAACTAATTGACTGTTATCAATTGAATGTTTGCCACTAACATAAGTAGAACCGTTATTTCGTTTAAATAAACCGCCAATAAATGGAAGACGAATATAACCACCCATAGTATGACCTGAAAGTTGTAAGGCAATTTTGCTTTTGGCACTTTCTTTGAAATAATCAGGTTCATGAACAGCAACTAATTTATAGCTATCACGGTTATTGTCGTTGATTAGGCCATCGAGATTACCGCTGCTCTCTAATCCAAATAGACTAATTGTGGCATTTTTATAATAGATAGGGCGATATTCGTTTCTTAAAACTTCAAAACCGCCTTCATTTAAAATGGCAATAGTATCATTAACAGTAGTTAAGTCTTTTTCACCTAAAACGGCAAATTTTCCATAGCTAGATTTTATCTTTCCTAAAACTTCAATTACTTGATCATTAGAAAACGGGGTACTTTGAAATAAATCGCCACCAAATATCACCATATCAACTTTTTCTTTGTTTAGACTTGTAACAATCTTTTCTAATCTTTTAATATCACTATCGTTTTTTAAATTAATATCACTAATAAAACCAATTCGAAAATCTTTAAATTCATCAGGCAAATTGTCATTATTAATCGTTGTGTCTTTTATTTTATAGCCTTCAGGAGCAATACTGTGGCTATAATAGTAGGTAAAGCTAATTGCAATTACAACAATTACTAAAATTAATAATTTAATAATTCTAATCTTTCGTTTCATACTTTCTTATTCATGATTACTGGAATAATCATTGGATTACGTTTTGTTTTACGATAGAAATATGAAGATAGAATATCACGAGTCGTATTTTTTATTTCCCCGAAAGTAGTTTTACCTTGCAATAATTTTGATAAATTAGTTTCAACTAAATATTCGGCTTCACGAATCATTTTAAAACTGTCTTTCATATAAACAAAGCCACGTGAGATAATAACAGGACGAGTTAATAATTTACCACTTCTAGAATCCATACTGATCAAAATAGAAACCATTCCATCTTCTGATAAAATTTGACGATCTCGTAATACTGCCGTTGATAAACCACTAATATCATTACCATCAACATAGATATCTTCAACATGTATTCTTGGTCCTAAACGCGCTTCACCGTTATTTAATAAGATCGTATCACCGTTTGATAAAACAAAACTGTTTTCTGGTGGGATACCAACGTCCTGAGATAGTTCGGCATGAATTTTTAACATCCGATATTCACCATGAACTGGGAAAAAGTATTTTGGCTTAGTTAATAACATCATCAGTTTTTGTTCTTCTTGTGAAGCATGTCCTGAAGTATGTAAGTTATTAAAAGTTGTATTAGTTAAAACCCGAGCACCGGCTCTAAATAATTTATTAACGACGACATTGACACTATAAGCATTGCCAGGAATTGGATTTGATGAAAAGACTACTGTATCACCAGGTTTGATTTTGACAAACTTATGAGTTCCGTTAGCGATTCTGCTTAAGGCTGCTAAAGCTTCACCTTGTGAACCGGTACATAAAATTAGTATTTCATTATCAGGTAATCTTTTTGCCTGATCATTTTTGATAAAGAAACGATCAGGACATTTAATATATCCCATAGCTCTAGATACTTGGATATTATTTTCCATTGAACGACCATAAACTAAGATCTTACGATTGAATTTTACTGCTGCTTCAACGATTTGTTGGACCCGATGAACATTTGAAGCAAATGTTGCTACAATTAATCGTCCTTCAGTTTTTCTGAATTCTTCTTGAACACTATTGGCAACTTTCTTTTCACTAATAGAAAAAGTAGGAACTTCCGCATTAGTTGAATCACTCATTAATAAAGTTACTCCGGTTTCCCCTAAAAATGACATTTTTTGATAGTCAGCTACATCTCCTACTGGTGATAAATCAAATTTAAAATCACCAGTTTCAATGATTCTGCCATTAGGACTATTAATGATAATACCTAATGATTCAGGGATTGAGTGATTAGTTTTGAAAAAACCAATATTAAAGTATTTTGAATGAATTTGATATTCATCATCAATTTCAATGATCTTAGTAGCATTAGTAAGTCGTCTTTCTTCTAATTTTCGTTTGATCATCGCACTTGCAAGTGGAGTTGCATAAATGAACGGAATTTTTACTATTTGAACTAAAAAAGGAATACCACCAATATGATCTTCATGACCATGAGTGATCAAGAGACCACGAATCTTTTTTTCGTTTCTTTTTAAATATGTATAATCAGGAATTATATAATCGATTCCTGGTAATCCTTCTTCTGCAAATTTGATGCCGGCATCGACAATAAAAATTTCATTATCATGTTCAAAACAATAAGTATTTTTTCCGATTTCATTTAATCCGCCTAAGGCAAAGATTTTGGTATCAATGCTATTTTGACGGTGATAATTAGTTCTTTTTGGATAATTCTTTTTTCGATTTTGTGATTTGCCAGATTGTCTATTATATGTATTTGGCTTTCCTTGCATAAATTTCCTCCTTATTTTTATTTTGTCTTCTTTATTAATTATTATAACACAAAGTAAAAGACAAGAAACAAAGTTTCTTGTCCTAAATAATCTTTTTACATGCAGCTAATGCTAGAGCATGTGGTCCAATATGACATGAAACACTTAATGATAATGGATCGCAAAAAACTATTGAATCATGACTAAGAGCTTCTAACTCTTTTTTCAATTCTAGACCTTGGTCACGATCATAAGTATAAGCAACACATAAACGAACATTTTTACCTTGACCTTCAGGGTCGATTCTTGTAGCAATATCTTCTTTGATAGCATCGATCATAATTTTAGTTGCTTTTGCCATTGTTCTACTTTTAGAAAAAGTATCTAACTTTTCACCTTGGATTTGTAAAATCGGTTTAATTTTCATCATTCCACCTAAAATGGCAACAGCTGGTGTGATCCGACCACCTTTACGTAAATATTCAAGTGTATTTACAGTAATATAAATAGAAGCATTTAGCTTATTAGTTTCTAAGATTTCTTTAATTTCTAAAGCTGATTTACCAGCTTTAGCTAATTCAATGGCATCTAAGACATCCCATTTTTGAGTTACTGATATTCTTTGTGAATCTACAACTTGAACTTTACCGTCATATTCGCTTGCTAGCATCAATGCGGTTTGACAAGAACCGCTTAATCCACTCGACATTGGAATATGAACAATTTCATCGTATTCTTGTAATACTTCATCCCATAATTTACTAACATCACCAACAACTGGCTGACTAGTAAAAACTTCAGCCCCACCCATTAGTTTTTCATAAAATTCTTCTTGGGATAAATTAATGTCTTCATAGAAGGTCTGACCATCAATAGTAAAAGGCATAGGTAAGACTCTAATACCTAATTTTTTCCCTTCATCTTGGGTAATTCCAGAATTACTATCAGTAATAATTGCAACTTTACTCATAAAAAGCCTCCTATCTATAAACCATATTGTACTTAATTTCTTGAAAATTGCAAACTTTTTAATTGTTTTATTAAAATTAATTGCTTAAATGAAGATATTTCGATACTGTTCTACAACTTGTAACACAGATATAACTTTGATATACTACTATTATAGAGGAGGCGGTTTTATGAAAATTGATCATGGTAGTAATATTCCCATTTATGAACAAATTTATCAACAATTTCTTAATTATATAACGACCGGGTTAATGCCTTCTGATAGCCAGCTTCCTTCAATTAGAGAATTATCATCATCATTGCATGTTAATCCTAATACTGTTTTTAAAGCTTATCGTTTGCTTGAAGAACAAGGCTTTATCTATTCGATTCCTGGTAAGGGTAATTTTGTTAGCAGCAAGCAATTAACCCAAACAGAACTGTTTAAAAATCAAATTAATCAGTTAACTAAAGAAGTGGTTGTAAAAAGTAAATATATTGCTCTTTCATTTGAAGAAGTATGCCAGCTTTTAGAGCAGATGTGGGAGGAAAAATAATGATTGTTGTAAAAGAATTATCAAAGAAAATAGATCATAAACAAATTTTAGACAATATTAATCTAAATATACCTAAGGGTTCAATATATGGAATTATTGGCGAAAATGGGGCTGGCAAAACAACTTTGATTCGCCATTTGGTCGGTGTTTATAGTGGTGACTTAGGCTTTGTAGAAATCAATGGAATGCGAGTTTATGAAAATCCTGAAGCTAAAGCCAAGTTTGTTTATATACCGGATGAGTTTTTTGGTGTTTTTGGGCGCAATATTGAAGATATTAAAACTTTATATCAGGGGATTTATCCGAATTTTGATGAAAATCGTTATAATAAACTTTTGAAAATGTTCAAATATACTGGTTTTGAGAATTTTAATAAATTTTCTAAAGGAATGAAAAAACAAGTAATGTTTATTTTAGCGTTAGCTTGTAAACCAGAATATTTAATTATGGATGAACCATTTGATGGCTTAGATGCGCATATTCGTAAATTGATTTGGGATATTTTAATTAAAGATGTTAGTGAAAGAAAAATGTCGATCTTTATTTCTTCACATCATTTAGATGAATTAGATAGTATGTGTGATTATATTGCTTTAATTAGTAAGGGTAAAATAATATTTGAAGAGTCGTTAGAAAAATTAAAAGAAGATTATCATAAAATCCAGGTTGTCTTGGAAAATGGTGATGAGGTATATGCTTTGGAACAGGAACTAAATGTTTTATCGCATCAAATGATTGGTAGAGTACATACTTTGATTGTTGTTGGTAAAATTGATGAAATTTGTCAAGTTATTGCGAAGTATCATCCTTTGGTAAATGAAATTTTACCTCTTTCATTGGAAGATATCTTTATTTATACTTTAGGAGGCAAGTATAATGAGCTTAAGGCAGTCATGGATTAATACTGGTATGTTGAAATTAATCATCAAAAATAATCTTTTTCCTGCCAAAATTTCATTAATAATTTTTATTGGTGTTTATGCGATAACGGCTATTTCAGGATTTCCTGGAGGAACCGACATACTTTGTGTATTTGTTTTTTGTTTAAGTGCTTTGATTTTAACGATTATTTACCCTTGTTATCTCCAAAGTTATCTGGTAGATAAAACCAAATCATCGGTGATTGCATCATTGCCGCTTAAAACTAAAAGTATCTGGTTTACTAATTATTTAGCGGGATATTTAATCGCTCTTGTAACATTATTAATAGAAGGTATTTTGTTAATAGTAATGGTTAGTATCCGTAATAATGACTATACTAGTGATCTTTTTTATCGTTTTATCATAATGATTTTTGTTTTATTATTTGTATATTACACGATCACTTTTTTGGTTTGTAGTATTTCTGGCAGAAGACTGGGACAAGTGATTTTTAGTATTTTTATGTATTTTTTACCAGTAATTTTGATTATTGGCTTTATCTTTATTGAACCTTATTTAGTACCTGTTGCTATGCAGGGGATTGATAGTTTTTATTTTTATTTAATGATTCCATTAGTAGCGGGACTTGATTTTATTAATAATGGAAGTAATTATATTTATTTTCATTTATTTACAGCTGGATTATTATTAATTGCTAGCTATTATATCTATAAACATCGGGAAAATGAATACGTTGGAGAACCGCTGGTTTATCATAAGATTAATATTTTTATAAAAGCGGGAGTAGTAATTGCAATTTCAATAGTAGTTTTTTGTTTGGTTTTGATGGCTGGCGATATTGATATTAACTATGGTTTTTCTGGGACATTATGGATGTTATTGCTGTATTTAATTGTTTGTATTAGTGTTACTTTAATTGTTGAAATTATGTTTAAAGGACGACATATTTATCGTAATTTAATTGTTTATCTATTCATTGCTTCATTAGTTTTTACAGTTAATTATTTTGTGGTGAATAATCGTTATTTAAAAATTACTGATACTTATATGTCAGATGAAAATTTAATCATTACTCGAATGTTTAAAAATGATGAAGGAACGATTCAGGATATTTCATTATCATTTGATGCATCATTGTCATTTGAGCTTCGAAAATATTTAAGTAAACATCGGGATATGATCCATTGTGATAATAATCATGACGGTTTAGTTAGATTAACTTTTTTTGGCAGTCAAGATTATGATTTATATGTAGAAAAAGATGTGCTAATTGATTTTTTTGAAAATGATGGCCATAAATATTTTGATGATATTAAAAATTATCAAGGTATTGAAAGTGAGGATTATGTTATCTTTGCAATAGATGATTTGCAGATATATTTAAATCAGGCAGAACTTAGAGAATTATTGGCAATGACTAGTGTCCAAGAAATAAAACCAGCGGATTTAATTAATAAACAGCTTCAATATTGTTATGGAAATAACAGTGAAAATAGTTATTATTTCTTATCTTCGCCAGAAATTATTAGTTTTTTAGAAAGTCCTGAATTAATTAAACGCAGTACTTTGATCGATGAAGCATTTGCTTTATTTGATAGTATTGTTGATGATTATAATGATGATTATGATTTGTTATTGGAACAGGCTCTAGTGCGTGGTTTAGCTGGAAAGCAAATAAATTTATATTATTGTGAATATAATCAAACGGCTTTAAAAGATTTTAATGATCATCAGGTTTTTTTTGAAAACGAATATCAGATTGTTACTGAAGATAATATGAAAATATCGTTGATGATAAATTTTGTAATTGAAATGATTGATAATGAAATTGTTGTTACATCAATTGAGGTAGGTGGAACAAATGAGTAGTCTATATAAAAATGATTTAAAACAATTAAAAAATATTATCATTATTTATATTAGCTTTTTACTGCTTAGTTTTATTGTAACTGTTTTGTCGTATGAAAATGGAATGCCTGCTTTAAGTTTATATGTGTTAATTTTTATTTTTTCTATCGTTATACCAATATATAATTTACAGTATTTATTTGATATTAGTAGATATTGCCAAGTATTAGCACTGCCAGTGACTAAAAAAAGACTATTTTTAATTAAATATTGTAGTGGTTTAACAGTTTTGTTAATTCCTTTAACGATATATTATTTTGGATTACTGTGCTTTAAACAAACTGGTGTGAGTAATATTTATCTTAATTCATTATTACTGATTTGGGTTTATTATACGTTAAGTTATTTATGCACTTTAGTAACTTGTCAGATATCAGTTGATTTAGTATTACAAATAGTGCTGTTTTTATCACCGATTCTTTTATATTCATGTTTATTTACAGTATATCAAACTTTTTTTCGCGGAATTATTTCAATGTCGCTTTCAAAAACAGTAGTTAGTTTTTTGATTCCGATTTATCATTTGATTGGTTTAAAAGCAACCAGAATTCAATTTGATTATGTTCTTGTTTATTTGTTTTATGGACTGGTTTTATTTATTTTAGCTGCAATTGCCAGCGATAAAAGAGATATTAATAAAAATTATCATGGTTTTAGTTTTGCGATTATTGGTGAATTAATTAAGGCGATGATAATTATTTCTGTTTCCTGGTCGATTACCGCTTTAATGGATTTAAGTTCGCAATCAATTAGAGCATTTATCATTATTAATATTATTGCCACTTTTATCGGTGTTTTTATTGTTCAATATATATATTGGCGTAAAATTAAATATTTAATATGTTTATTTCAAGCAATTGTTTTATCAATCATGACTTTATCGATATTTTTTGTTTCTAAAAAGCAGATTGAAAATTATATTCCTGATGATATTCAATCAGTTGTAATTAACCATGATCTTGAATATTTAGTTAATGAAACAGAAATTTTTAATGAAAATAATAATATAAAAAATAAAGCAGATATTGAAAAAATTGTCGCATTTCACGAAAATATTCTAGAAAAGAAGTGTGATTATGGTAATTATAATATTGGCTTTGTTTATAATTTAAATAATCATGAACAAGTAATTCGTAATTATCAGGTTAATTACAATGATTATCAAGAAATCATTAGTAATTTTACCCCTGAAATCTTAAAAAGCTGGTACTGTGATTATTATACAATGGTTAATCAGTTAGAAACTACTTTTCTAGTTGATTTTCAAGAGCTGGATAATGGCAGTATTATTGATCAGATTATAAATAAAAGTGATATTTTGTTATTTAAAAACTTACTGGAACAACAACTTAAACGTTTTGAAGATAATCTTAATTTATTATTAGAAGTTGGTGAAACTAGTTATCGGACAGTTACATTAACGGATAAAGATAATAATTCACATACATTTTTTTGTTATTCCAATGACCCATTGGCTCTGGCAATTAAAGAATATAATAAAATTAAAGCAAATTAGTTGTAATTATTTGATAAATTGGGATAATGTAGTAGAGGTGATATAAATGAAAATATTAGAAAGTAATGAATTTGATAGTGCGATTGCTAGTGGTGTAGTATTAGTTGATTTTTATGCTGACTGGTGTGGGCCATGTAAAATGTTAGGACCAGTAATTGAAGGATTAGCTGATAAAATGGAAAATGTAACTTTTTATAAACTGAATGTTGATAATTCTAGCGATATCGCTAGAAGATATGGAGTTCAGGCAATTCCTAATTTAATTATTTTTAAAGATGGAAAAGCAGTTGACCAAATTACTGGATTTGTACCAGAAGCAGAAATCGTAAGTCATTTACAAAAAGTATTATAAGTTAAA
>NZ_JAGHEW010000401.1 GCF_017889095.1 Thomasclavelia sp.
ATTAATTTTTCATATTCATTTAAAAATATTTTGATTCCTTCTTTGTTTAGATAACAAGCATCATTATTTTTATACTCAAAGTGAATAGTCTTTAGTTGTTGTTTATTTATCATTCTTATAACCAAACGATCTATAAATACTGGTTTCATCATATCAGCCAAATCAAAATGAAGTGAATCACTTTGTTTAGATAAACTATGGATATAGCTTATTTGTGGTAATAGTGGACTTTTATCAATATCTGATAAAATATTTGCATATAATATTGCATATCCATAGCTTAATAAAGCATTTATTTCATTTAGTGGCGGATAATATGATCTTTGTTTGAATATAAAATTAGGATTTTTTATAATAATATCAAAAGATGAATAATAAGCTTTTTTTGCTTTTGCTTCTAATAATAATAAATCTTCAATTGTTTCTATTTTTTCTAAGTCGATTAAATAGTTATTTATTGTTTTAATTATATGATCTAATAGATTGTATTTTTTATCATAGTATTTTAATAATGATAAACTGTTTTTTATTTCTGTTTGAATTATTTTTTTAGCTATGTATATTCTTTGGTTGCTGCAATATGAATTTACTTGATTAATAATTATTTTTCCATCACTATATTTTTTAGGTGTATATCTGCCAATATAATCTCCATAATAATTGAAAAAGAAAATACTTACAGAGTATATATTTAAAATAGCTAGAGTACGCTTATTTAAAGTAATGTCATTAAAACAAATTATTAAATTGATTTGTTCAATCGGAATATATATCACATTACCATTTTTCTCTTGTAAGATAAGCGAACGATCTTTTCTTAAAAGAGTACCACTTTTATAAAGATAAAAAACCTTTTTCATTTTTACATTCAATCATCCCAAAACCACATGATCCCTTTGCTGATAATCCGGTATCATAAATAATTTTAAGAGTTTCATAATTAGTGATAATAACCAGTTCACATTGATAAGCTTCATAAAAAGTATTTTTAAAATGAACTAGTTTTTTCTTTTTATAAACTACTTCTTTGATCTTAAAAACACATTTATTAATTGGATAATTATAAGCACTAATTTTATGTTTTATATTATCAATCAATAATTGTTCATATTCACTATCTCCAGGCTGGTAATATTTAAAATATCCATTTTTACTTGTGTAAGTAACTATTGGTGACAAAGTTTTTATTCTAATATCTTTAATACCGTTAAAATGTGGTAAATCCAAAACATCAAAACCAACAATTTTAACTTTTTGTTTATTAAAGAATAAATAGTCATTATTGGATAAAAAATTATAGATGATCTTAAATAATTTTTTATCCATAACACTTATATATAACTTTATTTCATCCTTAAAAATTATATTTTTATTTTTAATACTATAATTACCATACAAATCACTAAAAACAAACATTTTATAAGTTTTATCCTTATCACGATACCCTTGATCATGATAAAAAGATCCTTCTTTTTTTTCATCCATCATGTTATAAAGAATACCTTGAACTATTGATTTATAAGAAAGAGGTAGAACTAATTCGTTAGCCTTCATCTTTAGAACTAATCGCAATTTTTCCACCTCCAATAAAATTATATTTTCCTATTCCTAATTTTAATATATTTTTAGATAAATAATCATCCAACTCTAAAGAATAAATATACCCTGTTTTTCTTATTTTTCTAGTATGAACATTAATAATACCTTCATTTACATTTTTTATTCTTGTTATACTAGAAATTGTATGCATTAAATGATAGTTTGTATTATACATTCTATTATAATATTTAACCATATTATTATAACAGTAAATAAAATCTAATGATTCTATTATACTATAAACATTTAATTTCTTTATTCTACATTCTTTATCTTGAATAATATCACATTCAAACCTTTTTATTAAAAAATCATAACCTGCCAATCTAAAATTTAAATATTCTTTAAAAAATATTTCAAGATAATCTTTATAAATATCACAATTACCGACTAAATAAACAATAAATTCATATTCTTCATTTTCTTTAAAAATATTTTCTGAAAAAATATCTTTTTCAAAAATAAT
>NZ_JAGHEW010000192.1 GCF_017889095.1 Thomasclavelia sp.
GGACCTAAATCTGTTGAAAACATCAAAAAAGCATTGGAAGGTGCTAAAACAGTTATCTGGAATGGACCAATGGGTGTATTTGAAATGGATACATTTGCAAAAGGAACAATCGAAGTGTGTGAAGCTTTAGCTAACTTAGATGGTGCTAATACAATTATCGGGGGTGGAGATAGCGCTGATGCTGTTATGCAATTAGGATATAAAGATAAAGTTTCTCATATCTCAACTGGTGGAGGAGCTTCATTAGAATATATGGAAGGTAAAGTTCTTCCTGGTATTGCTGCAATTGATGATAAATAATAAGGGGAAAAAGATAATGAGAAAACCAATTATTGTAGGAAACTGGAAAATGAATAAAACAATCGCTGATACTAAAGCGTTTGTTGAAGCGGTTGATGGAAAAGTTAGTGATAGTGCTGATTGGGGAATTGCAACTCCATATCTAGCATTACAAACTGCTAAAGCAGAAGCTAAAAAATTATTAGTTGCTGCTGAAAACTGCCATTTCAAAGATAGCGGAGCTTATACTGGTGAAGTTAGTGTTGAAATGTTAAAAGAAATCGGAGTTGAATGGGTTATCTTAGGACACTCTGAAAGAAGACAATATTTTGGTGAAACTGATGAAACAGTTAACGCTAAAATGGTTCAAGTATTGAAAAATGATATGACTCCAATCGTATGTGTTGGGGAAACATTAGAAGAATATGAAGCCGGAACTACTAAAGATGTAGTTAAAAAACAAACTGTTGCTGCATTTAAAGATGTATGTCCTAAATGTGCTGCACGCACAGTAATTGCTTATGAACCAGTTTGGGCAATTGGTACTGGTAAAACAGCTACTAATGAAATTGCTCAAGATGTATGCGCATATATCCGTAGCGTAATTGCTGATTTATATGATCAAGAAGTTGCTGATGCAATTAGAATTCAATATGGTGGATCTGTAAAACCTGAAGGTTTAAAAACTTTATTAGAACAACCTGATATTGACGGAGCTTTAGTTGGTGGAGCTTCATTACAAGTAGATTCATATATTGCTATGATTGAAAATTTAGGATAATGAAACTAAGAAGGTCGATAATGGCCTTCTTTTTTTATAAAATAATCGTATTTTATAAAAGCTGGATTTGTATAAATAAAATAAAAATGGGGATGCTATAATAGGTGTAGATAATAATGACCGAAAAATATAAAGCATATTAGTAACTATTATTATTTAATTGTGCTATTATAAAGATGCAAGGGATAGATTAAAACATAAAGGAGGTTTTAGTAATGAAACTATTAAAATGCCCAGTTTGTGGCAATGTTGTAGAAATGGTCGAAGACCACAAAGTACCAGTAATGTGTTGTGGAAAACCAATGCAGGAAGTTGTTGCTGGATCAGTTGATGCTGCAGTTGAAAAACATGTACCAGTTGTTAAAGTTGAAGGTGATTATCTAGTTGCAGCTGTTGGTGAAGTAATGCATCCAATGACAGCAGAGCATTTAATTAGTAATATCTGGGTGGAATTCGAAGATGGTAGTGCAATGAAAGTTACATTGACTCCAGAAGATGAACCAGTTGCTAAATTTAATGTTGCTGGTAAAAGTGGAAAAGCTACAGTTTATGAATATTGTAATCTTCATGGATTGTGGAAAAAAGAAATTGATTTATAAACCTCCGGTGACTTGGAGGTTTTTTATTTGGGAGCATATTGACAATCCCTTTAAGATAAAGTATTATATTGATAATAAAATATTATTAATATAATAAAAAATGGGGGATTAATATGGAAGGTTTGGTAAAACATGAAAAAAGTATCAATGAGCTATTAAAACGATATGGGGTTAAATTTGGAATTTATAAAAACAATGAATTTCATGAAAATTTCTTTCCATTTGATACTTTGCCGAGAATTATCGAAGCTAAAGAGTTTGAATATCTAGAAAAAGGATTGATTCAGCGAGTAAACAGCTTAAATATGTTCTTAAAAGATATCTATACAAAACAGGAAATTGTTAAAGATGGAGTTATTCCTGAAGAATTTATATATATTTCTAAAGGTTATTTCCATGAGTGTTATAATGTGGTACCTTCAAAAGGGATTTATAGTCATATTTCGGGGATTGATTTAGTACAAGGCAAGGATAAGAATTGGTATGTTCTTGAAGACAATTTAAGAATACCTTCGGGGGCAAGTTATCCAATGATAGCTAGAGAATTAACCAGAAGGGCTTCGCCAATGACATTTATCAATAACTCTATTATTGATAATCGCAGTTATGGACAAATGTTAAAAGAAGTAATGGATTATGTAAATTGTGGTGGAATAAACGTTATTTTAACACCAGGAAGATATAATTCAGCATATTTTGAACATTCTTTTTTGGCAGAGAAAACAGGGGCTATATTGGCTTCGCCGCAGGAACTGGTCGTTGAAAATAATATGTTATTTTATAAAAATCATGTTGGACTGAAAATCAAAGTTGGTTCGTTATATCAAAGAATTTCTGATGAATATCTTGATCCAATGACTTTTTTGCCAGAATCGGTAATTGGGGTTGCAAACTTAATGGCGGTTTATCGTTCAAATAATGTTGCGATAATTAATGCGCCTGGTAATGGGGTAGCTGATGATAAAGGGATTTATTATTTTGTGCCTAAAATGATCGAATATTATTTGCATGAAAAACCAATTTTAAACAATGCACCAACTTATTTGCCGTATTTTAAAGCAGATTTAGATTATGTTGTTGCCAATTTGGAAAAGTTAGTTATTAAAGATGTTTCTGAAGCTGGTGGTTATGGCGTGATTTTTGGTGCTGATTTAAATAAAGATGAATTGGCCAATTTAAAGAATTTAATCATTGAACAGCCACGGCGCTGGATTGGTCAGGAAGTAATTGATTTTGTTGATTTACCAGTTAATGAACATGGTAAAAAGGTAATGCGAAAAGCCGATTTACGAGCTTTTGTTTTATCAGGAGAAAAGACAAAAGTTTGGCCAAGCGGTTTAACCCGCTATGCCCGTAAAGAAGGGTCGTTTGTTGTAAATTCATCACAAGGAGGAGGGTTTAAAGATACATGAGTGCTTTCACGATAGAAAAAGCTAATAACTTATATTGGCTAGGACGTTACATTGAAAGAGTATTTATTTCAATCACAGCTTATCAAGATATTTTTGATCGGATAATTGATGGGGACGAACATGCCTATCATGATTATTGCAAACAGTTAGATATTGATGACTTTTATTTAAATGATGCTCATTTTGTTACTTCATATTTATATGATCGTGATAATCCTGATTCTCTTATTTCTAATTTGTTGCGAGCTTATGATAATGCGATTGTATTACGGGAAGAGATAACTTCAGCAACTTTATCATATATTCAGTTAGCTTGTAATGCTTTTGAAAAAAATATTATTAAATGTGGAAAATATGTTGAACAAGTTGATTTGTGTTTTCGGTTAGCGTATGATCGTCAGGATTTAGAAAAAAGTATTTCACGATTAAATAATCGGATTTTGCAGATACAAAAAATTTTAGAATTAGATGACCCTAATCAATTATTAGTAGATGAAACTATGAATTATCTAGATTTTATTAATAAGCTAAATAA
>NZ_JAGHEW010000193.1 GCF_017889095.1 Thomasclavelia sp.
TTGAAATTATGGGCACGTAGCCATAGTCAAAAACGATGGCAAATTTTGAAATATTTTTTAATGATCTTAGCGATAATTATAGCTACACTAGGTACTTTAATGGTTTTATTTTATTTTTTATTGACCCATAAACCAGCTAATACAATTGGTTTATTAGATTTATTTATTGTAATTGTAATGCTTTTAGCGTATTTATTCAGTGCTGGTTTATTAGTACAGTTTAATTGTATTTTAAAGAATATAGTTAATGATAATAATGTTAGTTTAAAATTATTAAAAGCTAGTCCACTAGTGTATTTAAAAAACGGATTGGCTGGTGGAATCTATATACTTACTGTTATTATGGGTTGTTTATTATTTGTCGCACCAGGAATTCTTGTCTTTTTAAAATTTATGCCGGTTATGTATTTACTTGCCAACAATCAGGATATGAAAATTACTCAGGCGGTTAAAATAAGCTGGAAAATGATGAATCTTGATCAAATGGCTGAATTGTTTTTATTGATTTTGAGTTTTGTGGGCTGGTTTGTTTTAGGATTATTAACTTTATTGATTGGCTATATTTGGATACTGCCGTATTTTTTACTAACAATCAGTAAGTTTTTAGTTGAACTGGAAAATAGTTATTTAGGAATCAAAGATAGTAACCAGGATATTGATGAATTTGTAGCCATGAATCATTTACAAAATGATGGTAAGTTCATTTATGGCTGGTTTAATGAATATCCAATTGTAATTGAAGTAAATGATGATAAATTATTAGCTCAAATTAGTGTTAGTGATTTTAAACAACGTAAAATAGATGAATTTTTAACTCAAATTGAACTTAGTTTTCAAAATGTTAAAACAATTGATTATCATCATGGAATTATTTCTTTAGTTTTATCTGGACATGATTTGAATTTTATCTATCAGGTATTAAAAAATATCACTTTAACAATCCGTAAATTCGGTTTTTTGCCTGGGTGTCATAATTGTCATCGTGATAAAAATGCCACATTTTATCGTTATCAAAATAATGTCATTTATTTATGCGATGATTGTCATGATGAATTAGAAGATCATTTTCATTTTGATCTTTCTAAATATCTTTCTGGTTTTACTGGTAGTCTTATTGGGGCATTAATAGGTGCTTTGTTATGGATTGGAATTTACCAATTCACTTCTTTAGCACGAGTTTGTGGTTACTTAATTGCTTTATTTGCATTAATTGGTTATCAAAAAATAACTAAAGAAATATCCGTTTTAGGTTTAGTAACTAGTATTGTAATCAGTTTGATAGTATTTATTTTATCAGAGTTTTTAGGAATTAGTTTACAAGTATTATTAACTTCTAATCTTAGCAGTTTATTAGAGGCAATTATGAAAACTCCTGAATATATCTTAAATAGTGGTATTTTATATTTAGTTGAAAAAGATATTTTAGTTGGTTTAAGCTTTATGCTGTTTGCTTATCTTCAGTTTAGTTTTCGCTTGTTACAGATAAAAAAAGATAATCAATTACTTGAATTAGAAGTATATGAATAGATAAAGATGTGATCTTCACATCTTTTTATTTTGATATGGTGATGTTATAATGATAGTATTAAAAATTTAATATAAAGGGGGCTAGATCAATGAATAATGGGCTACTGGCATTTATTTCTGGAATGCTGGGGACGATGATTGGTGGGACAGCATCGTTTGTAATTACTGGTTTAGTGGGGTTAATTGTTATTATTTTAAATGCAGCCGGAGCAAATACTAATTTTTTAAATGATCAGGTTTTAAATTTATTGTTTATGCCATGTGTCTGTTTTAATGGGGCAGTCGCTGGATTGGCGGTAGCGGCAAATGTTCGCCATCATGATATTAATGGTGCTAATGGGAACTGTTCTTTGCATTTTACTAAAGATCCGATGGTTTTATTAGTCGGTGGTGTTTTTGGGCTTCTTGGTTATTTGCTTTTTTTGTTATTTAGTTATTTGAATATACCAATGGATATTGGGGCATTAGTTGTTTTATTGGTTAATTCATTGATTAGGGTTTTGTTTGGAACTAAAAAATATATTAATCATCCTCAAGATTCTTTATTTACAAGTAAGCAAATTAATTTTTGGCTGTTTCAAATTATTTTTGCCGGAGGATTATCATTAGTAACAGCTTATTTTGTGAAAATGAGTGGTGTAGCCAGTTTAGGGTTTTCGTTAAGTGCCCTTAGTTTGATTTTTGCTTTTATCAATGACGATTTTCCAGCGACGCATCATACTACTTTAATAGCTGGATATGCTATCATGGCTGTTGATTCGCTGTTATTAGCGAGTGTACTAGGAATTCTTGCCCAAATTGTTTTTATTCTATTTAATACATATTTTAATACTGAATTAGATAGTCATGTTGATGCACCAGCGGCATCGATTGCTTTGTTTAGTTTAATTATTTTTACTGTTTTTTAGGAGGTTTTTATGAAGGATATTGAATTAGATGTACATACACATACTCTTGCCAGTGGTCATAGTTATTCGTCAATGACCGAAATGGTTCATGAAGCTAAAGCTAAAGGATTGAAATTATTAGGAATGGTTGAACATGATGTAGGAATTCCGGGAACTTGTGATCCGATCTATTTTAAAAATTATCATGTTGTTCCTCGTAAATTTGATGGCTTAGATATTATTCTTGGAATTGAAATTAATATTATCGATCATAGTGGTAAATTAAGTATTGATGAAGATTTATATAAATATGTTGATTATTGTGTAGCGGGAATTCATTTTCATTGTTATACACCCGGTACTATTGAACAAAATACTCATGCAGTAATTGAAGCGATTAAAAATCCGCACATTAGTGTAATCGTGCACCCTGATGATGGTTATTGTCCATTAGATTATAACCAGGTTGTTTTAGCGGCCAAAAAATATCATACTTTATTAGAAGTAAATAATAATGCTTTAAGAAGTTCTTCAAGACTTAATTCAAGAGAAAATGTAATTACGATGCTTGAGTTATGTAAATTGCATCAAGTAAAGATAATCTTAGGCAGTGATGCTCATATTCATTTTGATATTATGAATTTTGATCAGATAGAAGATATTTTAGAAGAAATTGATTTTCCTAAAGAATTAATCGTAAATTATAGTGTTGAAGAGTTTTTAAAATACATAAAAAACAAGTGAGATTAATTTCTCACTTGTCTTATTTTTATTGTTAAACTTATATCAAAAATGGTATCTATTTGTTAATTACTCTTTTATTTCCGTTTTGACCCAACCTTAGTGAGCCACTGATATAATAGGGGGTCTACGTTTCATATTTAGACGATAATCTTTCTTCCAATTAATTCGAAGATTCATCGGAGTGATATTAGAAATGTAGCTGATGAAAACTGGCTTAATTCTAAAAATTCTTTCCTCGTCTGTAGCTAGACCGACTTCAAATAGTTGATATGTTCTTAACAGTGTGTCAATTAAAACAATCAATGTATAAAGCATTAATATTGAAATAATATACATTTCGTTCATATTATCAACTCCTTTCGTCTAACCCTTTCCTCACTATTATAATAGCACATTTATCCAAAAAATGAAAGGGCTTTCATTAAAAAAATAAATATTTTTTTGTTGATTTTATCAATGTTTTTTTACTTGATAAAAAATGTACAGAGAAAAAAACATTTATTAAAATGTCAAGATTTTATTGACATGCTTTTAATATCAGTATATCATTATACACAAGAAAACCGATGAAGTGGAGATAAAAATAGATCGTGCCCTAATAGAGAGCCTGGATGGTGGAATCAGGTAGAACGCAGCCTATTAAATGGACCACGGAGGGCAAAGTGAAAGGTATTTACCGAGTATTCTTTGACGTGAGACTTACGTAAGTAGTCATAGATGTGATAGCATCTAGTAAGGGCACGAGTGTATCGTGAAGCAAGGTGGCACCGCGGATTAGTGTATATTTCCGTCCTTGACAGAATTTTTCTGTCGGGACGGTTTTTTATTTATCAAGGAGGAAAGAAAGATGTATTATCCAACGTTAAAACAAGCTAAAGAAATAGTTAGTCAAGGTGATTATGACATTATTCCTGTTAGTAAGGAAATTTATGGTGACCAGGTTACGCCGATTGCTATAATGCAAATTTTGAAAAATTATAGTAACCATTGTTACCTACTTGAAAGTGTTGATGATACGAAACGTTGGAGCCGCTATACTTTTTTAGGTTTTGAACCGACAAGTGAAATAACTTGTTTAAATAAGATAATGAAAATTGATCAGACGGTTTTTAAAACAAGTCATCCTGGAAAATATATAAAAAAAATATTACAGAATTATAAAAGTCCTAAAATTCCTGGATTACCAACGTTTACTGGTGGTCTGGTCGGATATTTTGCTTATGATTATTTTAAATATAATGAACCGGTTTTGAATTTAAAAAGTGATGATGATAGTTTTAATGATGTTGATTTGATGCTATTTGATCAGGTAATCTGTTTTGATAATTATCGTCAAAAAATTATTTTGATTGCTAATGCTAGAATCAAAGATCTTGAAAATAGTTATCAAGAAACCGTTAAAAAAATTGAAAGATTGCAAAAGTTAATTTTTAATGGTCAAAAGGCAGTAATTGAACCGTTGCAATTAACGAGTGATTTTAAAGCGTTGTTTAGTAAAGATAAATATTGTTCGATGGTTGAAAAAGCTAAAGAATATATTAAAGAAGGGGATATTTTCCAGGTGGTTTTAGCTAATCGCCTGCAAGCTAAAGCTAAAGGCAGTTTATTTGATACTTATCGCATTTTAAGAACGTTAAATCCTTCACCATATATGTTCTATTTTGCTAGTGAAAGTCAGGAAATTGCTGGAGCATCGCCAGAAACTTTAATTAAATTAGAAAATGATCAGTTATATACTTACCCACTGGCAGGAACGCGAAAACGCGGACGAGATGAAAAAGAAGATCAGTATTTAGAAAAAGAGTTATTACATGATGAAAAAGAATTAGCAGAGCATAATATGTTAGTTGATTTAGGTCGTAATGATCTAGGCAAGATTTCTAAATTCAATAGTATTAAAGTAGAAAAATATTTAGAAGTATTGAAGTTTTCTCATGTGATGCATCTTGGTTCTACTGTATCGGGAACAATTTTAGATGATAAAGATGCCATTGATGCTATTGATGCTTTACTTCCAGCGGGAACTTTATCAGGAGCACCGAAAATTCGTGCCAGTTCGATCATCAATGAACTGGAAAATACCCGACGGGGGATTTATGGCGGTGCAATTGGTTATCTGGATTTTACCGGAAATATGGATATGTGTATTGCTATTAGGATTGCTTATCGAAAAGGTGAAAATGTCTATGCTTGCAGTGGAGCGGGGATTGTTTATGACAGTATTCCGGAAAATGAATATCATGAATGTTTAAATAAAGCTAAAGCAATCGTTAAGGCAATCAAAGAAGCTGATGGAGGGATTGAAGATGATTTTATTAATCGATAATTATGACAGTTTTGTTTATAACTTATATCAGTTATTAGGAAATTTTAGTAATGAAATAGAAGTTAGGCGCAATGAAATTACGGTTGAACAAGTAAAACAGTTAGATCCCCAGGCAATTATTATTTCACCAGGACCAGGAAAACCAAGTGAAGCTGGCAATATTGAGTTAATTATTAAGTATTTTTATGATAAAAAACCGATCTTAGGAGTTTGTTTAGGTCATCAGGCTATTTGTGAAGCTTTTGGTGCTACGATAAGTTACGCTAAAGAGTTAATGCATGGTAAAAGTTCGATAATTGATGTAAATGATGATTTGTTATTTAAAGGCTTGAAGACCAAAATTAAAGTTGGCCGTTATCATTCTTTGGCGGCTATAAAAGATAGTTTAAGTGATGAACTTCAAGTTATTGCCACAAGTGAAGATAATGAAGTAATGGCTATTAAACATCGTAAGTATCCGGTTTATGGCTTGCAGTTTCATCCGGAGTCAATTTTAACTATTGATGGTAAGATGATGATCAAAAATTTTTTGGAGGTATGTAATCATGATTAAAGAAGCAATTTTAAAATTAGCGAAAAAAATAGATTTAAGTGAAGATGAAGCAAAAACTTGTATGAATGAAATCATGGATGGTAAAGCCAGTGATGTCCAGATGAGCAGTTATTTAACCGCTCTTAGTTTAAAAGGAGAAACGATTGCTGAAATTACCGGAAGTGCTGCGGGAATGCGGGAACATTGTATTAAATTATTAAATGATGAAGATGTTTTGGAAATCGTTGGAACCGGCGGTGATGGCTCTAATTCTTTCAATATTTCGACTACTGCATCATTAGTTATTGCCTCAAGTGGCATTAAAGTAGCTAAACATGGTAACCGAGCTGCCAGTTCTAAATGTGGGGCAGCCGATGTTTTAGAAAGTTTAGGTGTAAAAATTGATGTATCTCCTAAAAAAAGTGCTACAATATTGAACAAGATTAACATTTGCTTCTTATTCGCTCAAAACTATCATATTGCGATGAAGTATGTAGCCCCAATTAGACGGGAACTAGGAATTAGGACGGTTTTTAATATTTTAGGACCATTAACTAATCCTGCCGGTGCTAATATGCAGGTAATGGGTGTATATGAAGAAGCGTTAGTCGAGCCATTGGCTAAAGTTTTATCTAATCTAGGAGTAAAACGAGCAATGGTGGTATATGGACAAGACAGTTTAGATGAAATCTCACTATCGGCACCGACAACTGTTTGTGAGGTAAAAGAGGGAACTTATCATAGTTACATTCTTACCCCAGAACAGTTTGGGTTTAAACGCTGTAAAAAAGAGGATTTAGCTGGTGGCAGTCCTGATTATAATGCGAAGATCACGCGGGATGTTTTAAACGGAGTCTTAGGACCAAAACGGGATGCCGTTTTATTAAATGCTGGTGCAGCAATTTATATTGGTGGTAAAGCCGCCACGATGCAAGAAGGCATTAACTTAGCGGCTGATTTGATCGATAGTGGTAAGGCTTTAGCTAAACTGGAGGAGTTCATCAAAGAAACTAATACGTAGAAGGAGTTTGTTGTATGATTATTGATGATATTGTAGAAAGAACTAAAGAGAGAGTAGCTGAAAATAAAAAGAGAAATTCGATTGATAAGCTAGCAAAGTTAGCTTTTGAAAAACCAATTAGTAAAGAGTATCCATTTGAAAAGGCACTTAGAAAGCCTGGTTTATCTTATATTATGGAAGTTAAAAGAGCTTCACCATCAAAAGGTGTGATTACTCCTAATTTTGATTATAAAACAATTGCTAAGGAGTATGAAGATATTGGAGCTGCGGCTATTTCGGTTTTAACGGAACCGGATTTTTTCAAAGGGGACGATGATTTTTTAGCGGAAATAGCGAAAATCGTAAAAATACCGGTTTTACGAAAAGATTTTGTCGTTGATGAATACATGATTTATGAAGCTAAATTATTAGGCGCTGATGCGGTTTTACTTATTTGCAGTGTTTTGGATGAAATTACCTTAATGCGCTGTTTAAACTTAGCTGAGCGTTTAGGAATGAGTGCTTTAGTTGAAGCCCATAGTTCCATGCAGGTAAAAAAAGCATTGCGAGTAGGTGCTAAAATAATCGGTGTTAATAATCGTGATTTAAGAAATTTTGAAGTAGATTTAAATAATAGTATTGAACTAAGAACCATGGTTCCTGAAGATGTAATTTTTGTTTCTGAAAGTGGTATTAAAACTTATGAACATATCAAAGTTCTTGAAGAAAATAAAGTTGATGCCGTCTTGATTGGGGAAACATTATTACGGGCCCATGATAAACGAAAAGCTTTTGAAATCCTTCAGGGACTTAGAAAAGCGGATGAAAATTAAAATTTGTGGACTATTTCAAAATGAAGACATAAATTATGTAAATGAAGCATTGCCTGATTATATCGGTTTTGTTTTTGCTAAAAGTAAACGCCAAGTTAGTTATAATCAGGCAAGAGCGTTACGACAAAATTTAAATGCAAAGATAAAGGTTGTTGGGGTCTTTGTCAATGCGAAGATAGCAGAAATAGAGTTTCTCGTAAATCAAAAAATTATTGATTTAATTCAGCTCCATGGTGATGAAAGTGATGAATATATTAAACAGTTAAAAAGTAAAGTAAAGGTGCCAATTATTAAAGCAATTAAAGTAGCTGATCAAAATAGTTTAACTGATCTTAATTATTCCGTTGATTATTATCTTTTAGATAATGTAATTAGCGGTAGTGGCAAAGTGTTTAACTGGTCATATATAAAACAATTAGATAAACCATATTTTTTAGCCGGCGGGATTAATTTAGATAATCTCGATGCGGCTTTAAAGATCAATGCTTATTGTCTTGATGTTAGTTCTGGAGTAGAAACTAACGGAGTTAAAGATGGTTTGAAAATAAAGGAAATGGTAAGGAGAGTAAAGGAAAATGGCAGGTAGATATGGAATCCATGGAGGGCAATATATTCCCGAAACATTAATGAGTGAAATTCATAACGTGGAAAAGGCTTATGAATATTATAAAAATGATCCCGAGTTTAATCGTGAGTTAGAACAGTTATTAAAAGAATACGCTGGTCGACCATCATTATTATATTATGCTAAAAAAATGACTGCAGATCTTGGTGGGGCGAAGGTATATTTAAAACGAGAAGATTTAAATCATACTGGTTCCCATAAAATTAATAATGTTTTAGGCCAGGTATTAATGGCTAAAAAAATGGGGAAAACCCGAGTAATCGCGGAAACTGGTGCAGGACAGCATGGGGTGGCGACAGCTACGGCAGCAGCCTTACTAGGATTAGAGTGTGAAATTTTTATGGGAAAAGAAGATACTGATCGTCAGGCTTTAAATGTTTATCGGATGGAATTATTAGGAGCTAAAGTTCATAGTGTTACTACCGGAACGATGACGTTAAAAGATGCTGTTAATGAAACAATGCGTGAATGGACCAAACGAGTTGATGATACTTTATATGTTTTAGGTTCGGTAATGGGTCCCCATCCTTTTCCAATGATCGTTCGTGACTTTCAAAGCGTTATTTCTAAAGAAGCTAGAGCTCAGATCTTGGAATATGAAGGAAAACTGCCAACGGCAGTGATGGCTTGTGTTGGTGGCGGCAGCAATGCGATGGGAATGTTTTATAACTTCATTAATGATCAAGATGTAAAACTAATTGGCTGTGAAGCCGCTGGTAAAGGTGTCGATACGGCTTTTAATGCAGCAACCATTGCAACGGGAACATTGGGCGTTTTCCATGGTATGAAATCCTATTTTTGCCAGGATGAATATGGTCAAATTGCACCAGTATATTCAATTTCCGCCGGTTTAGATTATCCAGGAATTGGACCAGAACATGCCTATTTACATGATATTAAACGAGCTGAGTATGTTCCAGTTACTGACGATGAGGCTGTTAGTGCGTTTGAATATTTAGCGAAAACAGAAGGAATAATTTGTGCAATCGAAAGCGCTCATGCTATTGCTCATGCTAGAAAAATAGTACCTAAGATGAGCAAAGATGATATTGTAATTATTTGTTTATCAGGTCGTGGTGATAAAGATGTAGCAGCAATTGCTAGATATAGGGGGATAGATATTCATGAATAGAATAAAACAAGCATTTGATCATCAAAAAGCATTTATTGGTTTTTTAACTGCTGGTGATCCTAATATGGAAAAAACGGTTGAATATATTTTAGAAATGGAAAAAGCTGGGGCATCATTAATTGAAATTGGGATTCCTTTCAGTGATCCAATTGCTGAAGGTCCCGTTATCCAGGCGGCTAATATTCGTGCTTTAGCCAATCACATGACTACGGATAAAGTTTTTGAAATTGTCAAAGCTGTTCGTCAGGTTTCTAGTATTCCTTTATGTTTGATGACTTATTTAAATCCGGTTTTTCATTATGGTTATGATAAATTTTTTCAAAAATGTCAAGAATGTGGTGTCGATGGAATTATTATTCCTGATTGTCCTTATGAAGAAAGTAAAGAAGTCATTGATGTATGTACAAGATACGATGTCACCTTTATTTCTATGATTGCCCCAACTTCAAAAGAAAGAACACTGATGATCGCTAAAGAAGCTAAAGGCTTTATTTACCTTGTTTCTTCAATGGGAGTTACGGGAATGCGTAATAATATTGATAGTGATATCGCTGGTATTGTCGAAACAATTAAGAGTGTTGCGGACACGCCAGTAGCTATTGGTTTTGGAATCAATAGCCCTAAGCAAGTCAAACAGTTTGCTAAAATTACCGATGGTGTGATTGTCGGCAGTGCGATTGTTAATATTATTAAAGAATATGGCGAAAACGCTCATCAGCCATTATATGATTATGTCTCTTCATTAACTAAAGAATTGTAAAAAATAAAACCGAGATTCGGTTTTATTTTTTTTAAAATTTAGATGATTTAATTAAAAAGTATCCTGCACCAAAAATAATTGAAAGTAATGCAATTAGAGCAATATTTTCCATATCTAACACCTCTTATCTACTTATAAAATAACAAAAATAATATAAAAATAGCGTTATTAATTTTGTTTTTGAATTAAGATTTTATTAAGAATAAACCATCTTTATACAATCTTAATCTCACTCAGTAAATCTTAATTTTATATTTATAGTTTCTTTAGTATATTAGATTTAAAGAATAGGTAATTGGAGGGATAAATATTAAACGGAGAATAACAGAAAAATTATTGCAGGGTTACTCACCGACCAAAATAATTTTCTTCGGCTTTTGTGCAATAATATTTTTAGGGACAATATTACTTAGTTTGCCAATATCTTTAAAAGAAGGAAAAGAAATTTCAGTATTAACATCCTTTTTTACCGCCACTTCAGCAACTTGTGTTACTGGTTTAATTCGAGTTGATACTTATAGTCATTGGAGCTGGTTTGGGCAGTTAGTGATTATTTTACTGATTCAAATTGGTGGGATTGGTTTTATGACATTTTGTATTTATGCTTTGACTTTAGCGCGAAAGAAAATTGGGCTCTTAACGCGTTCAGTAATGCAAAATTCAATTTCATCGCCACATGTCGGGGGAATTGTTAAAATTACTAAATTTATTATTTGTGGAACATTTATAGTAGAACTGATTGGAGCTGTTTTATTAGCATTCGTTTTTTGTCCGCGATTTGGTTTTTTTAAGGGAATCTGGTTTGCTTTGTTTCATAGTATTTCCGCTTTTTGTAATGCCGGATTTGATTTATTAGGGATAATCAAACCATTTAACTCGATCGTTCCGTATCAAAATAACTGGTATGTCAATCTGATTATTATGTCATTAATTATAATTGGCGGGGTAGGTTTTTTGGTTTGGAAAGATATGATCGACAGTCGCTTTCGTTTTAAGAAAATGCGTTTGCATACTAAACTAGTAATTACAATAACTTTGATTTTAATTTTTGGCGGAACTTTATTTGTCTATCTTTGTCAAGAGGGCAATACAACGCTTTTACAATCAATGTTTCAATCAGTAACTGCACGTACAGCTGGTTTTAATAGCATTGATTTATCTAAAATTAGAGAAACGACCCAAATGATCTTGATTATTTTAATGTTTATTGGTGGTTCTTCAGGATCAACTGCTGGGGGAATTAAAACAACGACTGTTGCGGTATTGTTTGTTAATATTTTTAGCTTATTTAAACAGCGAAAAGCGGTTGAAGTTTATCATCGACGAATTAGTGAAGATGTTATTAAAACAGCTAGCTGTATTTTGATGGCTTATTTAACACTTACATTAATAGTGTCTTTAATTATTTGTCAAATTGATCAGGTAACTTTTTTGCAGGCTTTATTTGAATGTGTTTCTGCCATTGCAACAGTTGGTTTAACTTTAGGGATAACGACGGAACTTTGTGGTTTATCACATTGTTTATTAGCATTATTAATGATTTTTGGTCGCGTGGGATCAATGACCGTATTACTTGCTTTTGGTGCAAATCGGGTTAATAAAATGACTAAAGCACCTGCAGAGAAAATTCAGATAGGATAGATTTATAAGAAAGGGGTAAATATTTCGAATACTGATTATAGTGTTTGAAAAATTAGTGTTTATGAAATCTGTATTAGTAATAGGATTGGGACGTTTTGGACGTCATTTGTCAAGAAAGTTTATTGAAGAAGGCAATGCTGTTTTGGCAATTGAAAAAAATGAAGAAAGAGCAGATAATGCAATTAATATCGTAAGTGAAATTCAAATAGGTGATGCTACCAATGAGGATTTTATTGAATCTTTAGGTGTTAATAATTTTGATATTTGTGTTGTTGCAATTGGTGATAATTTTCAAACAGCATTAGAAATTACGGTTTTATTAAAAGACTATGGAGCTTCATTTGTGATTGCTAGGGCAAATCGTGAAGTACATCGTAAATTATTGCTTAGAAATGGAGCTGATACAGTTATTTATGCCGAAAAAGAAATGGCAGAAAAAATTGCGGTAAAATATGGTTCGAAAAATATTTTCGATTATTTAGAATTAACGCCAGATACAGCAATTTATGAAATAAAAGTACCGGAAAGCTGGATAAATAAAACAATTATCGAAAAAGCAGTTCGAACTAAATATCATGTCAGCATTTTAGCAACTAAAAGAAATGGTCAAATATATCCTTTACCTCAGCCAAATCATGTATTTATTGCTGATGAAACATTAATTGTTATGGCAAAGGAAAAATCAATTAGAGAATTAACTCGTTAGTAATTATGTTATAATAGTTACTGAAAGGATCGTAAACGAGAATTATGCAAGAACATGTTTTAATATGTCTATCACCATCAATGTCTAATCAAGATGTGATTAAAATGGCCAGTGCAGTTGCTAAAGCTAATGATGCTTTATTTACTGCTTTGTATGTAGAAACGTATGCTTATTCTAAAATTAGTAAAGAAGATCAGGAAAGATTGCAGGAAAATATTGCTTATGCGCGTACATTGGGGGCCAATATTGAAACAGCTTATGGTGATGATATTGCTTATCAGATTAATGAGTTTTGTCTTAAAAGCCAGGTAACTAAGGTATTTATTGGTTATAGTCAGCGTCGAAAATGGTCGTTATTTAAAGCGCATCTTGATCGTCAAATTTTAGAAACTTTAGAAGATCTTGATGTTAATATTGTATATCATCAAAATGTTAATAGTGATGAAATAAAAATTAATAAAAGTACTTTTACGTATCAAAGTAGTGATTTATTAATATCAGTTGTAGTTTTATTATTGGCAACTTTAATCGGGATGTTATTTCATTATTTGGGTTTTAGTGAAGCAAATACGATTACAGTATATATTTTAGGTGTTTTGATCATTGCAGTTACTACATCTAATCGAATTTATAGTTTGATTTCTTCGATATTAAGTGTGCTGATCTTTAATTTTATCTTTACTAATCCACGCTTTACTTTTGCAGCTTATGATTCTGGTTATCCAGTAACCTTTGTAATCATGTTTTTAGCGGCCTTTATTACCAGTACCCTAGCAATCAGATTGAACCAGCAAGCTAATCAGGCAGCTCAATATGCTTATCGTACTAAGGTATTATTAGAAACTAATCGATTGCTTCAAAAAGAAAAAAGTATTGCTGGAATCAAAGAAACCACGGCTAAACAGATTATCAAATTATTGGATTTACCAGTAATTATATGTCAAATCGAAAATGATCAATTAAGTTATGAAAATTATGGTGATTTTAATCATAATTTAGTGATTGATAAAAATATTGATGCAAATGTAAAACATGTTTATAAACAAAAAAATGCCTATCAAGACAGTAATTATTATTTACCAATATTAAGTGCTAATGATATTTATGGAGTAATTATAATTGGATTGAATTATAATATTATTGATGCTTTTGAAAATAATTTGGTTTTATCAATCGTCGGTGAATGTGCGTTAGCCTTAGAAAAAGAATTATATAATAAAAAGCGTCAGGAAGCTGCTATCGAAGCTAAAAATGAACGATTACGTGCTGATTTGTTACGTTCAATCTCTCATGATTTACGAACGCCATTAACGAGTATTTCTGGTAATGCTAGTGTTTTAATTAATGAGGCGAAAAATTTAGATGATGATAAAAAAAATCAGTTATATGAAGTGATCTATGACGATTCATTATGGCTAATTAATCTAGTTGAAAATTTATTAAGCGTGACAAGATTAGAAAATGGTAAAGTTAGCTTGAATTTAAAAACTGAACTGATTGAGGAAGTTATCAATGAGGCTTTAAATCATATTAGTCGTCGCATTGAATTGCATCATTTAAAATTAATAAATCATGATGAATTCATTTTAGCTAAAATTGATGCTCGATTGATCATGCAGGTAATTATTAATATAATTGATAATGCGATTAAATATACGCCAGCTGGTTCAACGATTGAAATTGAAACATTAAAACATGATGGTTATGTTGAAATTCAAATTCGTGATGATGGACCGGGAATAAATGATCATGATAAAGAACGGTTATTTGAGATGTTTTTTACTGCCAAACATGATATCATCGATTCAAGACGGGGCTTAGGCTTAGGTTTAGCTTTATGTAAATCAATTATAATGGCTCATGATGGTATAATCAAAGTAGCAGATAATCATCCTAAAGGAACGGTGTTTAGTTTCACATTACCAATTGAGGAGGTCGAAATTCATGAATAAACCATTAGTATTAGTTGTCGAAGATGATAATGCGATTAGAAATTTGATCGTGACAACATTAGAAACTCACGATTATCGTTACCATACTTGTCAAACCGGAAAGCAGGCTATTAGCGAAACTGCTTCAAAAAAACCAGATATTATGCTTTTAGATCTGGGCTTGCCAGATATTGATGGGGTGGAAATAATTAAGAAAGTAAGAACTTGGACCAATATGCCCATCATCATTATTTCGGCACGAAGTGAAGATCATGATAAAATTGAAGCATTAGACGCTGGTGGTGATGATTATTTAACTAAACCATTTTCAGTTGAAGAATTATTAGCTCGTTTGCGAGTAGTCATTAGAAGATTGAATTATTATCAAAATCAACTTAATGAAAGCAGTGAGTTTATCAATGGTGATTTGAGAATTGATTATGCTAGCGGCTGTGCTTATTTAGATGGCAAAGAACTTCATTTAACACCGATTGAATATAAATTATTATGTCTGCTTTCTAAAAATATGGGTAAAGTATTAACGCATACCTATATTACCAAAGAAATTTGGGGAACTGCTTTAGAAAGTGATCTCGCTTCTTTGCGGGTTTTTATGGCAACATTGAGAAAGAAAATTGAAACCAATCCGGCAAAACCAAAATATATTCAAACACATGTTGGAGTTGGTTATCGCATGTTGAAAATAGAGTAATAAAAGAGAAATTAGGCTGATTTCTCTTTTTGTTTATACTTTATTTTTGATTTAAATATAATTTTTCTTGATACAATAGCTTGGTTCCATCTTCATATTCACCAACTAAAGAATGGATTCCACTTACATAATCATCTTTAAAAGTAAAAGCTTGCTGTTTTTTTAAATCATAGCCAGATAGAGTGGCCTTAACTGTATCTAAAGGAAAGCCTTTAGGACGTGTGATTCTTTCTAATACTTTTAAAACATTAGTAAAATCTTCTTGGCTGTCTAGATCCTGCCATTTTTTTAAATCGATTGGCAAAACATAATGTTCATTTTCTAATAACAATTCATTTTCTTGTAGACGATAAATTGATTTAACATGATAAAAAGCATCCATGATATTCTTTTTAGATAGGGTATGGATGATCATTTTAACATCTTTGCTTTTTTTGATTGCATATTCTTGCATAATAATTCTCCTTAAAATTATTGTTTTGTTGTATAATTATTATAGCATATTTAATAAGGGGGGGAAAGCTATGAAAGCATATCATTTAATTGATCCAGTTTATGATGATCATTCAAAAATCTTGATTTTAGGATCTTTTCCATCAGTTAAATCAAGAGAAGCTAATTTTTTCTATCAGCATCCTCAAAATCGGTTTTGGAAACTTTTAGCACTTATTTTTGATGATCAGATCCCAACAACAATTGAAGCTAAAAGAGCTTTTTTAACTAGACATCAAATAGCCTTATGGGATGTAATTGCCAGTTGCAATGTTGAAGGTTCCAGTGATAGCAGTATTAGTGATGTAGAAGTTAATGATTTATCAAAAATTATCGATCATGCTAAAATTAAACATATTTATACTAATGGTAATTTAGCTGATAAACTATATCATCGTTATTTTGATTCTAAAATTAATTTACCAGTAACTAAATTACCCTCAACTTCACCAGCTAATGCCAGTTATTCATTAGATAAATTATTATCTTACTGGAAAGTGATCAAAGAGGATAATAATCTTTTATAGCGGTTATTTGACTTTAAGTTAATAAATGGCTATGATATAACCATGGGTGATATTATGACAGAGGGAAAAATAACTTCAGTATTATTAAAATTTTCTTTTCCAATGATTTTGGGAAACTTGTTGCAGCAGTTATATAATGTTGCCGATACCTTTATTGTTGGCCATTATATTGGTACTAATGCTTTAGCAGCTGTTGGTTCGGCATTTACATTGATGACTTTTTTAACATCGATCATTTTAGGATTATGTATGGGTAGTGGTGTTTTGTTTTCGATGTTATATGGGGCTAAACAAGAGGAAAAGATGAAAGTTTCTTTTTTTGTATCGTTTGTTTCCATTGCCGCACTAGCAATAATCTTAGAGATATTTTGTCTTGTTTTTATTAATCAAATTTTAGTTTTTATGAAAGTACCTAAGGATATTTTTAGTGATAGTTATGAGTACTTGGTGATAATTTTTATTGGTTTATTTTTTACTTTTTTATATAATTATTTTTCATCATTATTAAGAGCCTTAGGTGATTCCAAAACACCGTTAATTTTTTTAGCTATTGCAGCTTTAATTAATGTTGTTTTAGATATTGCTTTAATAACAAAGTTTGATTTAGGGATAGCTGGTGCTGCTATTGCGACGATAATTGCTCAAGGATTCAGTGGAATTGGGATTATGATTTATAGTTTAAAAGTACGAAAAGAACTGATTCCAAGTAGAAAAGATTGCCATTTTGATCAAGAAATCTTTAAGAAAATCAAGGATTATTCATTATTAACCTGTATGCAACAATCAGTAATGAATTTTGGTATTTTGATGATTCAAGGATTAGTCAATAGTTTTGGCTTAGTAACGATGTCAGCTTTTAGTGCTGCAGTTAAAATTGATTCATTTGCATATATGCCAGTACAGGATTTTGGTAATGCTTTTTCAACCTTTATTGCTCAAAACCAAGGAGCCGGGTTAAAACAGCGAATCCAGGAGGGGTTGAAAAAGGCAATTATGATCGTTACAATTTTTTGTTTAATTATTTCAGCAGTTGTATTTATTTTTGCTGATAAGTTAATGTTGATTTTTATCGATCCAGCTAAGATTGATATAATTAGTCAAGGTGTTCAGTATTTACAAATTGAAGGAATTTGTTATCTAGGAATTGGCTGTTTATTTTTATTATATGGATATTATCGCGGGGTTGGTAAACCAGGTATTTCAGTCGTATTGACAGTTATTTCACTGGGAACCAGAGTGGTTTTAGCCTATGCTTTGGCGCCAGTTTTTGGAACTTTAGCAATTTGGTGGGCCATTCCAATTGGCTGGTTTTTAGCGGATCTAACGGGAATAGTATTTGGGATCAAAAAAGAAAAGTGGTTAGATAAAGAAATAAAGGAGGTCTAAAAAATGGATTTTCAAGACTTGCAAGAATATTTAGATAAATTACATGCTTATAAACAAGCTTTAACATTGTTTAGCTGGGATCAGGAAACCGAAGCACCTGAAAAATCAATGGAACAAACTGCTAAAGCAGTCGGTGTTTTAGCTAAAGAATTATTTGAACTGACAACTGATCCTAAAGTAAAAGAAATATTATTAGAATTAAAGGATCAAAAACTAAAACCATATCAAAAGGCAATTGTCGATAAATGGTTAAAAGAAATAACTCGTTTAGAAAAAATACCAGCTAAAGAATATCAGGAACATCAAGAAAGATTGTTAATTGGTCAAAGAGTATGGCAAAAAGCTAAACAAAAGAATGATTATCAAATGTTTATGCCATATTTAAAAGAAATTGTTGCTACTGAAAAAAGATTTGCAACTTATCGAAGAAAAGATGAAGCATGTTTATATGATGTTTTATTAGATGATTATGAACCGGGATTTAAAGTTGAACAATTGGATCAATTTTTTGCTTTGCTTAGAAAAGAAATTGTTCCATTATTAAAGAAAATCCAAGCTTCACCAATAAAGATAAATAAAGATTATAATTATTATCACTATGATCTTGATAAACAAAAAGAATTTAATCAATGGTTAGCGGGATACATTGGTTTTGATTTTGATAAAGGGGTAATTAAAGAAAGTGAACATCCCTTTACAACGGAATTTCATAATCATGATGTAAGAATCACAACTCATTATTATGAAGATAATTTAGAAAGTGCAATTTTTTCAACTATTCATGAATCAGGTCATGCAATCTATGAAATGAATATTGATGATGATATTACGATGACTCCAATTGGAAGTGGTGCTTCTATGGCAATGCATGAATCACAATCGCGTTTTTATGAAAATATCATTGGTCGAAGTTTACAATTTTGGCATCCAATTTATCCAAGAATGCAAAAAATCTTTGCCCCTAATTTAGATGATGTTTCTTTAGAACAGTTTATCCAGGGAATTAATAAAGTAGAGCCTAGTTTAATTAGAACTGAAGCTGATGAACTTACTTATTCTTTGCATATCATGGTTCGTTACGAAATTGAAAAGAAATTATTTAATGAAGAGGTTGATTTTGAAGAATTACCTAAATTATGGAATCAGCTTTATCAAGAATATCTAGGAATTACACCATTAGATGATGCTACTGGGATTTTACAAGATATCCACTGGGCTGGGGGAGATCTTGGTTATTTTCCAAGTTATGCTTTAGGTAGTGCTATTGGTGCACAAATTTATCATCATATGAAAAAAACAACAGCAATTGATGATTGGATTGAATCCGGTGATTTCCAAGTATTGAAGAAATATCTTCAAGAAACGATTCATCACTATGGAGCTACCTATAATACTAATGAAATCTTAAAAAATCTAACTGGTGAAGACTTTAATCCTCAATATTATGTTGATTATTTAGTTGATAAATATATCAAGTTATATCAGTTGTAATAATTATATAAATCAATAATCACAGATTGTTTAAAAGGGGGCTGTAATTACTTTGTTTCGTTACAGTCCCTTTTTATTAATGTTTTTAAGACGTTTACCGCATCTTGATCAATTTTACATTTTAAAGATATTAATAAAGTATTAGCAATTATTTTTTCTATTAGAGCTAAAGATTGATCAATAGAAGTTAGATTCCATTTATTAACACTGATTTCTTTAAATAAATTATAGCTAGCAATCGATTTTTCAATTAAATTTGCTTCATTAATAGGAGCTTGTTTTAAAAACACAATGGCTTTTAAAGGATAATGCTCATTTAAATTAATCTTTGATGAACCACAAAACGGTAATCCCCAAACTTCAATGTGGTTATTTTTATCATCATATACTAAAATACTGCGATCACCGTTAATTATTGTAGCATGCTGGTACTGTTTCCATAAAGCGGCTTGAGTACTTTTACCAGTTTGACTAGGAGCACTAAAAACAATTCCTTGATGATGCCACTGAATAAAAGCAGAATGAAGAATTAAAGCATTATGATTTAAAAGATATTTTTCCAAAGCAAATAATTCAATAAATAGAATATTAATCTTAGGTGTGATAACTTCAATCATAAAATGATTATCATCGATTTCACGATAGATTCCATAAGGCTGATAATTGAAAAAATGAATTCTTGTTTCTTTGCCTCGATCATTGTACATTAATCGTTCTCCATTTTGAAATACTAAATTACCATGAACTGGTGCAAATTCATTAGTAACTTTAACAGTACAATAAATAACTTGTTGATGAGTTATTTGTTTAATAAAAAACTGTTTTATTTCATCACTTATTTCTAAAGGCTGTTCACTAGTGAGATTAAAAACAAGGGGGCCTATTTGTAGATATAAATTATTCATGAACTTTCTCTAATTCTGGGATATCTAAAACAAAGCCACGAATATAAAATTCCCATAAAAAACCATAAACATCTTTTTTTGCTTGTTTTTTGTCAACTTCATATTCATTGACAACTTCATTAATAATTTCATTTAATGAATCACATTTATCAACCATTTTCCAAATAAAAGCAGCCGTACTGGTTAAATGAAGCATTCCATTAAATGATTGAGCAGCTTCATTAATTGGAATTAATATATGTTCACCAGCAACATCTCTTAAAATGAAATTTTTATTTGTTTTCATTATCTTCTACCTCTTTAACTAATTTTTTTAATAATTTTTCATATTCCTGACATAGGTTACAATGATAAGCTACTACATTATCAGTTTTTCCGGTTTCTGCAAATGAAGAAGCACCACAATTTTGACAAATGTTTCTAAATCGACAATTATAACATTCTAGTGATAAACAAATATCATTACTTTTATTTTTAATATACTCCCATCCTTCTTTAAAAGAAATCTCATTTAAATTGCAGTTAGGATTTTCCATCATTCCACATGGACTTAAAATACCACGCCAATTGATCCAAAAGCTTCTAACACCAGCAGCGCATAAAAAACCACTAGGCATATCACTACTTTTAAAGTCAAAATTTTTAGGATCGATTTTAGCTAATGTTGCTTTAACTGATTCAATATCATTAGGATTTTCTTTAATACTGTATTTAGCTAACTGATATTGAATTCTTGCTGCTTCTTTAGCTGATAAACGATGTTCATTAAAATGTTTGTTATCTTTTATTTTTCTAACGGGTGGAAACATATAAGTTGGTGTTGAAATAGGAATATTTAATCTTTCGGTAATTTCAATTACTTTAAATAAATCATTTTGATTATGTTTGTTTAAAGTAAAATTTATTTTTACGGGAATATTATTTTCTACTAATTTTTCAATTGCATTCATTGTTTGCTCAAAACCTGCGCCATAACCACAAACCTTTTGATAAGTTTCTTTGCTGGCACCATATAATGAAACATTAACTCTTCTAGGTGGATTCTCTTTAAATAAAGCGATAATCTGGTCATTAATCAAAGTTCCGTTAGTATTAATCGTAACTATAATCCCCATTGAACTGATCGCTTGATATAATTCTTTAAATCCCTGATAAAGCAAGGGTTCACCACCAGTTAACAGTAAAAATAATGTGCCATTATCTTTTAATTCTTTAACAATCTCTATCCATTTTTCAACACTTAATGGTTTACCAATTTTATTCATTTCACTGACAGAAGTTTTAATATAACACATTTTACAATCCATATTACAAATTGGTAATAATTCAATGCTACCGCTAATGGGTACTTTTTCTCTAGCAGCTTTATCACATATATATTTTTCAAAGCCATTATTAGGCTGAATTGTCATCATAACTTACTTTCTCCTTTTTAAAAAGCACTCCACTAGGAGTGCTATCAATTAACTAAATACTTTTTCCATTATAGAATCATAATCACCTTCATTTACATAAGTACCATAGCAAGGATTATTTGTTGTTGGTTTTTTATTTCCCCATCCTCCATATGTAGATACAAAACTAGGAACATTATAACCGCCCCAAGTGGCATTACAGTAGTATTGTGTACCGGTTTCACCATAAACAACTGCACTTTTTGCAGGTTGCGCGTTGTTATTATTTAAAATTTCAGTTTTACCGATTCCACTTCGATCAACTTTAATTTGACAAGTACTATTAGTTGCTTCTACCCAAACACTAGTAAAATAAGTACCATCCATAAAATGACGATGACTTGGATTTGCACATTGCATTCTGTTGTTACCTGAAGTACTAGTAATTTGCCAAGCACAAGCAGCTATATAACTATTGGCAGCAAAGAGTTCTTCTGTTGCTACTGGTATTTCATATGTTTTCTTCATGAGTTTCCCCTCCTAAACTATATTTTACAAATAAGATTATACCAGGCTTATTTTTTGCCTTGTTATTAATATGTGATTTAAATGGTTTTATGTAATTAATTATTGTCATTAAGTTACACGGATTTAAATTACTAATTTGAATATAAAATGTTACAATAGTTGAGAGGTGAATATTATGGGACTATATTTAAATCCAGATAATAAGAATTTTTATGAAGCTATTAATAGAGAAATTTATGTAGATAAATCTCTGTTAATCGAAAGGCTAGAGTATTTAAGAAAAAAAGTTAATAAATATATTTGTGTATCTAGACCAATACGTTTTGGTAAAAGTACTGATGCCGATATGTTAGTTGCATATTATTCTAAAGAATGTAATTCACATGATTTATTTGATTCATTAAAAATTAGTAATACAAATATTTATTTAAATCATCTTAATAAGCATAATGTTATTTATTTAAATATACAAAAGTTTCTAAATGAAACACATAATGTGGTTAAAATGGTTGAATTGTTAACTAAACTTATATTTAGAGATATTAAGAAAGAATATCCTGATATTGACTATCTTATAACCACTGATTTAACTCAAATTTTTGAAGATATCTATAGTGAAATCGGCAAAAGATTTATTTTTATTTTTTTATAAACTACTTTAATGTAAACACTTCTAGGAAAACAATATTGAATTTATAATTCAATGAATTTTTATAGATAATAAGATATACTTTTTTAAACAACAGTAAAGATATTCCAGTTTTATTTAAAAATATGAAAATAAAAAAAGAGATTTTTCAAGTTGGGGAGTAAAAGAATAATAGGAGGTATTTTATATGGAAGAAAAAGAATTACCAAAAGCTCATCTGGCTATTCCTTTTCATAATGACCTTTTCTTTAAGTACATGCTTGTAAATAACCGTTCCCTGCTGGAAAAAGTTCTTAAAGCAGTTACAGGTACTGCCTTTACTGTTGTATCGATTTTAAATCCCGCCATTAATAGCGATTCTGTTGACGGTAAAAACGTTGTTCTTGATTTACTGGTCGAAGATGAAGACAAAAACACCATCGATATCGAAATGCAGATGTACGGAGATTATTCTACCGAGTACTTCCGGTTTAACTATTATGGATGTCTAATGATAACTAATCAGCTAAGTGCCGGTGAAGACTACGAGAGCCTAAAAAAGGCTTATCAGGTAATCTTTTTAAATCAGAGAAGTTCCGATCATCTGCTATACGATGAATTTGTCTTTAAAGGACGGAAAAACAGTGTTGATAAAGGCAACTTAAATCACCGTTTTTATGTATATCTGTTAGAAATTGAAGACCTCCTAAAAGAGAAGAAAAAAGACGATCTGAATGAACTGGAAAGCCTGTGTTATCTGTTTAAAAAGAACGAATATGATGGTATAATCAAAGAGGAAGAAAACGATTTAATAAAGCAGGTGGTAGAAATGCATGAAAAGTTTACAAAGGATACCAAGATGTGGGATTTAGCATTTGCAAGAGAAAGTGCTCGAATGCGAGAAA
>NZ_JAGHEW010000194.1 GCF_017889095.1 Thomasclavelia sp.
GAGGCTAGTAAATAAGCTACTTGTATATACAGTTTATTACCTCGGTCTTCACAAACAAAATCAATTTCTTGATTTCCTATTTTACCAACAGTAACACTATAACCGCGACGTAAAAGTTCCATATAGATGATATTTTCTAATATAAGATTAATATCTTTTAAATTACTGCCATATACAGCTTCTTTAATTCTGTAATCAGCTACATAGTATTTTTCATTGACAGTAAGTATTTTTTTACCTTGTAAATCTTGTCGTTTTACTTGATAAAAAAGGAACGCATTAGTACAGGCTTTGATATAACTCAATATAGTTTCTGGTGATACAGAACAATCTTCGCTTTTTAGAAATTTGGAAATAGATGTTGAGGAAAAGGTTGTTCCAATATTAGAAGTTACATAAGCAATAATTCATTCCAGTAAATCAACATCTCGAATACTGTTACGTTTAATAATATCTTTTAACTCTACGGAGTTAAATAAGTCACGTAAATCTTGTCGGCTAGCTGCTTCATCATAATGAAGGTTGCTTAAATAGGGCATACCACCGGCTGTCACATATTTGTTGAAGCACTCATGTAAATTAACATTTGGATAGATAGTGTGGTAAAGTTCGATAAACTCTGCAAAGGAAAAAGGATAGATTACAAATTCAACATATCGCCCAGCTAGATAAGTAGCTAATTTGCCAGAAAGTAATTTAGCATTGGAACCAGTAATATAAATATCACAATCTAGTTCTACTCTAAAGGAATTGATACATTTTTCCCAACCTTCTACTTCTTGGATTTCATCAAAGAAAAGATATACTTTACCCTGTATTTTTGAAGCAAGGCGGATAATTTCATCATGTAATGATTTAGCATTGCATAGATGAACATTGCTCATATTTTCAAAATTGATTGAAATAAATTGACTGTTATTAACATTGGCTGTACATAACTCTTCTTTAATCAGGTCTAGCACAACTGATTTTCCACTACCGCGGATTCCCGTTAGGACTTTTACAAGATTGGTTCCAATAAAAGGACGAATTTTGCTCATGTATGTTTCTCGTTTGATCACAATCATTTTCAATAAACATAGTAAAGCTATTAAATGTATTGAATATTGCATATTTTCCTATAATTTTAAAATCCTTTACAGACTGATAATCATAGAAAGCAGTTTCGTTTTCTTTTGTTATTAACTGATATTGATTGTTTGAAATATATATTTTAGCGATTCTTTTACAATTACTTAAATTAGTAAAAACTAAACTAATAAAAAATATAGTATAAATAAAGGTGGTAATTTTTATACCGGTAATAAAAACTGAATTATTAAAAGTTGTATCAAATATATTTCCAACGATCATAATTAAAAATAATAAGATTAAAACAGCTAATAGTTTTAAATGTCTAATGGTTATAAGAAACAGTTTAATTAAATTATTATTAATTAGTTTTAATTGTTCACTATCATTAACTTCTTTAAGATCATGGCTTGCAGTATTGTTTTTAATTTTATTAAAAGTAGCTAAAAGATATTCTTTTTGTTTTTCATTTAGTTGTTCGTCGCTGAAAAAGCTACAATCCAGCATAATTAAAAAATGCCATCTTTTCTAAAAATAAGAGAATAATATTGATTTGTTAAAACATTATTTTCTATAAAAGTAATTTTACGGTCATCATAAACAAAAGTGATTTTATTAGTATTTATATTAATAAAATTTAATTTATGTTTTAAAAGTTTAATTCGATGAGTAAGTATATAAGTAAGCATAAATAATTAATACTACAAATAGATAAATGACTTTTATTAGTAAATTACTATTTTCAAGATTTTCTGTTCCATACGGTGGAAAAAATGTTATTGAACATGATATTCCAACCAACAAAATAATTACAAAAAATTGATCTTTATTGAAATTATGATAGTCTTTTAGACAAAATAAGAGTAAAATGAAAATAAAAGAGGGAAGATGGTGGAAAGATGATTAAGCACTTAATGATAATCTATAAAAAAAGAAAACAATATTTTGAAGGAATTGGTAAAATTGTAGCAAAAGATAATTTAAATAGTGCTTTTTTAGTCAGTATAGGGATTGTGATATTATTAACTTTCTTTATTCTTTTGGCTCCTTTAATTATTAAAGGCTGGGTCATTACACCTTATCATATTACTTTTTTTGTAAGTTCCCTTGTATTGTGTGCAATTATGACAAAAATCAGGAAACGAAATATGAGTTATCGTGGGACAAATACTTTTTGTATTTTGATGATCATTTATATTTTTTCATTTATTTATTTAATTGATACATTTGGAGCTGTTAATCGCCCGACCTGTTTTGTTCCGGCTAGCTATATTGCTTTATTTTCTATTTTCACGTTACCATACTGGTTGTCTTATGGCTTATTGTTACTTTTTGAATTGGTTTATATTATAACTGTTTTAGAAATTAAGCCAATATTTATTGGTCAATATGATATTTACATTTCTTTGGTGGGTATTTTTTGTGCTTTTTTTACAACAACTTTCACTATGTCTTTGAAGATGAAAGCATATAAAAATCAAATCAAATACCATGATCTTTCATCAAAAGATGAATTAACCGATGTGTATAATCGTCGAGGTGGAATTAATCTAGCGAAGGAATATATTCGCCAACATAACCCATATACGCTATGTACCTTTATTATTATTGATTTAGATGATTTTAAAGAAGTTAATGATACTAAAGGACATCAAAATGGAGATAAAGTATTAAATTATATGGGAAAAATTTTAAGGAAAGAATTCCGTGAGACAGATATTGTTGTTCGTTTTGGTGGTGATGAGTTTATTGTTCTGGTTAAAGGGATTGCTTCTAAAAGTGTAGCTTTAAAGAAATGTTCAAATATTCAACATAGCTTTTCTAAATGGGCTCTTCATCATATGAAAATGGATATTGGCTGTAGTTATGGCATTGCTTTAGTTGATCGGAAAAATGTCAAATATGATAAACTGTTTCATCAGGTGGATCAAGCTTTATATGAGGCAAAAGCTAATCAAGGAAAAAGAAAAAGTGTAATTGTAGAATATCAGGAAGATAGTGCTTGTGATGAAAAA
>NZ_JAGHEW010000195.1 GCF_017889095.1 Thomasclavelia sp.
ATCAGAAGGAACGGATAAATCAATCATAAAGTCATCTCCTGATATAATTATAGTAGTAAAAAGGGCGAATTGCATATAAAACGCATCATCACCCTGGTGGACAAAATTTATTTTGTCCCTTTTTTATATATGCTTTTAAAGTATAATAATCTATTTAATATAAGTATTGGATATAAATAATTAACAACTGTATAATCACAAGTAAAGAGGTGAATGATAATGGTTAAAAAAATAGCTAAAATAGTTTTGATCGTAATTTTAGTGATTGCGATTGTGGCAATATTGTTTATTAAATTATGGAAACCGTTTGGTCAAAGTCCTAGTAGTGCTAAAAAAGAGTTTTACGAACAAAAATCTGATTTGTATTATGATGGAACGTTTCATGGTGATCCCGAAATAAATGTTATGAGTGAAAATGAAAGTGAATTTGACAGTGACGAAGAAACTGTTCCTGAAAATAAAATCCCAATACATCAACTAAGTGAAATTCCAACAGCATCAGTTGATGATTTAAAGTGGGTCTGGTTTGGTCATTCTTCTTCAATGTTACAAATGCAAGGGTTAAATATCTTGATTGATCCTGTTTTTAGTGATTATGCTTCATTTATTAATGGGATTGGTCCAAAAAGATTTTCTGACTTACCCATTACTAGTGAAAATTTACCAGAAATAGACGTTTTGGTAATTTCTCATGATCATTATGATCATTTAGATTATGCAACGATTAAAGATATTGATGAAAAAGTTAAAACCTATTGTGTTCCTTTAGGGGTTGAAAATCATTTAATTCGCTGGGGCGTAGATGAAAGTAAGATTAATAGCATGAACTGGTGGGATGAAATTGAAATTGATGGTTTAACGATTACTTCGGTACCGGGGCGTCATTATACAGGACGTTTGCCTTGGCAAAAGAATACGACTTTATGGAGCGGTTTTGTTTTTCAAAATGAAAAATATAAATCTTATTATACTGGAGATACTGGTTATGGTGATCATTTTAAAGAAATTTATGAACACTTTGGTGCAATGGATCTAGTAATTCTCGAAGATGGTCAATATGATAAATCTTGGGAAGCAATTCATTTATTGCCTAAGCAAGGAATCCAGGCAGCTAAAGATGTTGAAGCTAAATGGGTCGTACCGGTTCATTGGGGAACTTTTTCGATTTCATATCATGCTTGGGATGATCCAGTTAAACAAATAACTAAATTAGCTAAAGAAGAAAATATTAATGTAGCTACTCCAATGATTGGGGAAATTGTTGATTATCAAAATATTGAAAAATACCAGGAAAAATGGTGGGAAGAAGTATGATCGTGTGGTCATACTTTTTTTATAAAGTGATTATTAAATTAAAGGTTATAGAAGGTAATGATGTTAAATGAGATTAATATAATAAAATTAATATTTATGAATAAATCTATTAACAAATCCATAGAAATAGTATAAAATAAAAGTGTAATAAAAATATAATTTACAGGCAATCATTTTATTTATCTTGATTATAATCGATATTTAAGGGGTGATGATGATGAAAAAACTAAGAAAGATTATAATTGTTACGATTTTATCACTTTGTGCTTGTATTTTTTATATTTATCAAAATGTTAGTAAAAGAGGAGTTTTTTATTTCGATACCCATCTCCAATTAACACCAATGAGTTTTATTAGTGGATCTGGTGATGAGGAAACTTATTTTGTTTATTTATATTCAAATGAAGATAAGTATCAAGATATTAATAAACAGGTAAAAGCATTTGGTGATAAAGAAAATTTATATTTGGTTAATTTAGAGGATAATCAAGATAAAATTGAAAATTTTGACTGGAAGGAATTTCATCAAGAAAATGATCTTGAAATCGGGATAGTTAATGATGATGGGCAAATTGAATATTACGTAGGTGAAAGTAAAGAAAAATATTTAAATAATGAAACTAATAATGTTGGTGGTAAGATTAATCAATATCAAATTATTGTCGCTGACAAAGAATATCTAAAAATCAATGATAAAGCTAAAATTGATCATGTTTATGCCAGTTTATTAACACCAGATATTCATTATAATCTATATAACTTAATAAGAGAAAAGTTTGTATTATTAGATACACCGATGTTATTAGAAATGTCGAGTCTATCTATAATTAATTATTATTATGGCATTGATGGCATAAGTGGTTTTGTTACCAGTTAGGAAGTGATATCATGTTACAGGTTTCTTTGGAAATGTTGAAAAAGGATTATAAAAAGATATTTAATTTTGTTTCTACCGTAGCTATAATTTCATGCATTAGTACTGTTTTATTACAGTTTTTCAATAATCCGGAGATCAATTATGTTACTCAAATAAAGATGGATAATAGTTATGTAGGAAATCAGGATTTAGAATTTACAACCAATTTTTTTGATGGACTATATAAAGGATCAATGATTTTCTTATTATTAATTATCTTTACTACTTTAATCATCTACTCATGCAGTTATTATAATAAAACTCATAGTCAAATAATTGGCCAGTTAAAAATGGCGGGTTTAAAAAATTATCAAATTGCCATGTATCAAATCATCCAGTTAGTCTTAATTATTTTAATTGGATATTTAATGGGAGTTGCTTTAAGTATTATCATTATTCCAATGGTTCAGTATTTTGCTTATTTGTTTATTGGAATCAATCAAAGCAGTTTAGTTTATTCATTAAATACTTTTATTCAATCATTAGCAGTATTTGGTTTGCTACTTATAATCGTAGGATTAGTGGAAATGAATTATGCTATAAAAACAATAATCGTTGATTTATTAAAAAAAGATACGGCAATAATTTATAAAAGAAGAAAAGAACGTTTTTCACAAACTGATTGTCTTTATGTGTTTTTGTTTATTGTAGGTATTGCTAGTATGTATATGGGAAAATTAACCCAGGGATTAGTTTTTCCGGTTTGTATAGGTGCGATTGGAGCTTATGGAATTATTGAACGAGTGATTCCGGAATTATATGAAGAAAAATTGGAAAATAGTTATGTAGAAAGTAAACAAAATTTAGTTTATCGTAATTATTTGATGAATTTATTAGAGTTAAAATCATTATTCTTGATGTTTTTTCTAGTTGTTATTATTTTATCAACGATGATCTATACTAATTATAATAATAAACATTACAGTGTTTTATTTCATTTAAGTTATTTTTTAAGTAATATTGCATTGAGTTATACTTTGGCCAATCGCTTTACTAATAAGCGGTTGTTGAAAAAAAGATATTATCGAAATTTAAGCCGGTTAGGACTAAATAAAATAGAAATTGTTAAAATGGCTCAAAAAGAAATTATTTTAGTTTATCTAACTTTACTTGGTATAGGAATTTTGTTTTTAGTCAATTTGATGATTGGTTTTGCTTTAAGTGATCATATTTCCTGGCTATTTGGAATGTTGTTGATTGGTGAATTTATCATCCCGTTATTTATTTCGAGTATTGTAACGCTTGTTAAAGAAAAGAGGTTTATTAATTATGGAAGCAATAATTAAAACTGAAAAAATGGAGAAAACATATAATCCTTATGGTCCAAATCCTAAAAAAGCATTAAGTGATATTTCTTTAGAAATTGAAAAAGGCAGTTTTACTTGTATTATGGGAACTTCTGGTTCGGGGAAAACTACTTTGATCAATGTTTTATCAACGATTGATGAAGCAACTGGCGGGGCGGTTTATTTAATGAATCAGGATTTACGTACATTAACCGAAAATCAAAAAGCTGATATTCGTAAAAAACAGATTGGTTTTATCTTTCAGGATTATAATTTAATTGATTCATTAACGATCAAAGAAAATATCTTATTTTCATTAAAACTAAATCAAAAGAAAAATAATATTGATGATCAAAAAATAACGGAAATTGTAACTAGTTTAGAAATAGACGATATTTTAGATAAATATCCTTACGAATGTTCCGGCGGACAGCAGCAAAGAGCCGCAATTGCCAGGGCATTAGTAACTAACCCTACTATTTTGTTTGCCGATGAACCAACGGGGAATCTCGATAGTATTCGTGCCAAACAGTTAATGGAATATTTGGTAACGATAAATCAAAAATACGGTATAACGATCATTATGGTAACTCATGACTGTTTAATTGCTTCATATTCATCTAAGATGCTGTATGTTGAAGATGGCAAGATCGTCAATCATTTAGAAAAAGGCAATGATACGTTTGAACAGTATTATAGCAAGATTGCTAAAATTACCATGAAGATTGATTTATAAAAGAACTTAGAAATTAGCTAAGTTCTTTTTTAGAAATATGGTTTTATTTTATTGATCTGATCTTATCTAGATATTTTTTTAAATCATCGCTATTAAAAGGTTGACCATGGCTCGGATAAATCATAATATAACCCCAATAAATCCATGTATTTACAAATTGATTGCCAACGTTAATTATCTTTACCATAATTAAAAATCATAATAATTTTCAATTTTATCAATCAATTCACGATATTTATTTTTATCATGTTTAAACATAACTAAATAAAAAGTTACATGGGCTTCATCATCGCTTAATGGGATAATGATTCGATTATTGATCTTACCTTCACGTTTAATTGATAAATTTGAAGTATACGATGGTAGCATCGTCGCTTTAACGATCTCATTAAAAGTTAAGCGTTCATCTTGGATCAAATATTTAGTATTGGGCGTTTTTCGTATGTGCAAATCATGCCAAAAACCGATATTAGAATATAATAACATTGTTTCACCATCAAGATCTTTAAAACAAACTTCTTTACGATCTTTTAAATGATGATTTAATGGTAAAGAAAGATAAAGATCTTCTTCTAGATAAGGAATACAGATTAGTTCTTTATCATTAATTTCATCAGGAGTAATAATAATTTGATATTCATTGTTTTTTAAACTAGTTATTAATTCATGCTGGTCAATAACATTACTAACAATTTTAATTCCCGGATAAAGACTTTCAATGATTGGTTCAATATCCCAAAGTGGTGCTGGAGCACAGCTGGCAATAGCGATTGATTTAAATGACTGGTCAAATTCTTGAACTGAGCTAACCATTTGTTTCACATTTTTTAAAACTTTTAAAGCATATTTAACAGCTAATTCACCATTTTTGTTTAAGACAACTTTATTTTTATAATGATCAAATAATTGAACCTGAAAATCAGCTTCTAAGCGTTGCATTGAACGACTTAAAGCCGGCTGTGAGATCAATAATTCTTTAGCAGCTTTGGAAATAGTTCCATTTTTAGCGATACAGACTAATTGTTCTAACTGGTTGATTTCAATCATTTTTTCACCTCCACTATGCATTTAAATTATACCACATTTCGATATTAGTATTGTACTTATTTGTAATAAAAAAATAAAATATAGATATACCGATAAAGAAAAGGAAGAAATTTATGAAGACAAGAATTTTAGGAAATGGATTAACAGTTTCAGCTTTTGGTCTAGGCTGCATGACTATGATTAATAAAGATGAACAGGATATGATCGAATTAATCCGCGAAGCCGTTAATTTAGGCATTAATTTCTTTGATACCGCAGAAATTTATGGACCATATTTTGATGAAATATTAGTTGGTAAAGCCCTAAAACCAATTAGAGATCAAGTAATTATTGCCAGTAAATGTGGGTTAAAGATGGTAGATGGCAAGCAGGTAGTTGATGGTAATTTAGCGGGAATTCGTAAATCGTTAGAAGGATCATTGCAGCGTTTACAAACTGATCATATTGACTTGTATTATTTACATCGCGTTGATCCTAATGTTCCCATTGAACAAGTCGCTAATTTAATGAAGTCTTTTATTGAAGAAGGCAAGATTAGATATTGGGGCTTATCCGAACCAGGAATTGAAACAATCAAAAGGGCTCATGCAATTTGTCCTCTTACGGCAATTGAAAGTGAGTATTCAATGATGTGGCGCCAGCCGGAAAAAGAATTATTAGATTTACTCGAACAATTAAATATTGGCTTGGTTCCGTTTGCTCCATTATGTAAAGGCTTTTTAACGAATGGTTTTGATAAACAAAAATATCAAAATGGAGTACCCCGTTTTTTAGAAACTAGTTTAAAAAAGAATCAAGCATTAATTGATGTAATTGATGAACTGGCAAATAATAAAAATGTTACTAGAGCCCAGATTGCTTTAGCGTGGTTACTAACTAAAAAAGAATATATTGTACCGATTCCCGGGACGACAAGATTAGAGCGGTTAAAAGAAAATATTCAGGCTGTTGACCTTAAATTCAGTGAAAAAGAATGGGAAACTTTAAATCAGGCATTAGATTCTTTAGAACTGGTTAATGGTAGATATATTCCCGGATCTGACTTTGAAAAAAGAGTGGGACGATAATTAATACTATGCGTTAAAGTTATAGTTCGTTTCGTTATTGGTATTGTACTTATTAATTAAAAAATCATAAAATATAGTTGTCAAAAGAAAAGAGAGAAGAGAGGTAAATAAAAAATGAAAACATGGTTAATTACAGGATGTTCAAGTGGTATTGGTGCTGGGATTGCTAAAGCGGTATTAAAAAGTGGTGATCAGGCAGTTGTAACGGCACGTAATAAAGATAAAGTTATGGATATTGTTAAAGAGTATCCAGATACAGCTTTGGCGGTATCTTTAGATGTATGTGATAATGAAAGTATTAAAGCAGCAGTTAAAGCGGCTAATGAAAAATTTGGAACAATTGATGTTTTAGTTAACAATGCTGGTTATGGTTATCGTTCAGCTGTAGAAGAAGGACAAATTGATGAAGTTAACACACTATATCAAACTAACTTATTTGGTCCAATTGAATTAATTAAAGAAGTCTTGCCTGCAATGCGTAAACAAAAATCAGGTTATATTTTAAATGTAACTTCAATTGCAGCTGCTAGATCAGCAATTGGTTCTGGATATTATGCTTCATCAAAAGCAGCTTTAGAATTATTAACTAATGGTTTAGCTAAAGAATTGGCACCACTAGGAATTAAAGCAATGGTCGTACAGCCAGGAGCATTTAGAACTAGATTCTATGATAGCGAATCATTAAAAGGAACAAGCAAAGAAATTGGTGATTATGCTGATACAGTAGGAAAAACAAGAGTTGGTAAATTTGAAAACAAACACATGCAACCAGGTGATCCTGATAAAGCTGGAGAAGTAATCGTTAAAGTAGTAAATGGTGATGAACAACCTGAAATCTTAACTTTAGGAAAAGATGCAGTAAGTGCAGTAAAAGCAACTTTACAAGCTAAAATTGATGAATTAGATAAATGGGCTGAAGTATCAGCAAGCTGTGATTATGATAATTAAATAAAAGGAGAAACAAAAATGCGTAAAGTACAACTTGGAAAAACTAATATGTATGTTAATGTGATTGGACTTGGCTGCATGGGATTATCTCATGCTAGTGGCGTGCCAACACCAAAAGAAGAAGCAGTAAAAGTTTTAAGAGCTGCTCATGATATGGGTTATGATTTTTATGATACAGCTGAATGTTATACGGGAATTAATCCTGATGGAACAATTAATTATAATGAAGAAGTAGTTGGTGAAGCCATCAAAGATTTTCGTGATGAAGTTATTTTATGTACTAAATTTGGAGTAACTCATAAAGGTGATCATTTGGAATTTGATAGTTCACCAGAAAAAATTAAAGCTTCGCTTGAAGGTTCTTTAAAAAGATTACAAACTGATTATGTTGATATTTATTATCAGCATCGCATTGACCCTAAAGTTGAACCTGAAGTAGTAGCGGGAGTAATGAAGGAATTAATCGAACAAGGAAAAATTAAAGCTTGGGGTATTTCTGAAGTAAATGAAGAATATTTACGTCGCGCACATGCAGTATGTCCAGTTACAGTAATTGAAAATCGTTATTCAATGATGGCAAGATGGCATGAAAATTTAATGCCAGTTTGTAAAGAATTAGGAATTACTTATGTAGCCTTTTCACCAATGGCTAATGGAGCTTTATCAGGAGCTTATAAATCTAAACAAGATTTTGGTAGCGGTGAACAAGATTTCCGTCCGAATATGCCTCAATACAGCGATGAAGGAATTCAAAAAACAAATGAATTATTAGCTGTTGTTGATCAAATTGGACAGGCTCATAATGCTACAAGTGCTCAGATGTCACTTGCCTGGATGATCAATAAATATGATTTTATTATTCCGATTCCTGGATCAAGAAAAATTGATCGTTTACAATCTAATTTTGAAGCTGGTAATATTGAATTATCACAAGATGAAATCAAAGTTATTGATGATAAATTAGCTACCATGGAATTTAAAGTGTTTGGTGGTCATTAAGCAAGACGATAAAGTCTTGCTTTTTTATTAATATTCATACTTGTATGAATATATTGACTTCAGTCAGTTGAGCATACGAAGTATGCGAAATAAAAAACCACCTGCTTTGCGGGTGGAGCGATATAACAGTTATACAAAAACTCACCTTTCCGTTATATACTAAAGTTGTTCAGGCTATCATATATGGAAGGAAAGGTGATAAAGTATGGCTCAA
>NZ_JAGHEW010000196.1 GCF_017889095.1 Thomasclavelia sp.
AAATAATTAATTGTATACATTTTAATATGTTTATGTTAAATTTGTCAAATTATAGTTAGTGTTAAATAATCATGTAAATGGTTTTTATACATATAATATGCATCTTGTACAATATGGATTTACAAATAAAAAATATATATTAAAATAAAATCATAAGGAATCTAGATTTTTTATAATTAACCATGAAAATTATAATATTGACAAATGTAAGGAATATTTATTTTAACATTTAAGATGAGCCATGATAAGTTTTGGAATTAATGTAAATTAAAATATATGGGGTGGTTATTGATGGAAAAGTATCGAAAATTGATAGTTATTTTAGGCACTATATGTTTATTAATAGCATTAATAGTATTTTTAAATAAAACCCCTGATTTTGATGAGTTATATCACTCTAATGATTATTATATGGAACAATCTGATTATCAAAAGATAATAACTTTTGAAATAGATTTAACTAATCCTGAAACAGCAATAAATAAAAAGATAAAAATAGATAACGAGTGTTGTTTGGAAATTATCTCTTTAAGATTGCTGGAAAATGGTCAATATGATATTGTGTTCAATAGTATTGGAAATATTGAAAATGGTGAAGGTATCATCTATACTGCAAATTATTACGTTATCGATAATAAAGAAAATTATATTGAAACAAAAACGAGTTTTATAAGTAATGATAATGAAAATTGGTATCCTTCTTCGTGGAATGGTTTTGATGGGAATGGAGATTCATTTGGCTATAGTATTGAAAAAGATAATGTAAAAAATAAAAAACACTGTTTGATCAAAATATCTAATTTAAATCGTATTGAGTTTAAGAAATGATTTAATTGATTTTTCGATAAGATTGTGATATTTTCGCGATAAAATATGGTTAATCAAAAAATGTTAATGCATTATTTTTACATCGTTTCTAATGATTGATTCATGATTATAATATAAATAAATTTATAAAAATGAGGAGGAAAGAAAATGAAAAGAATAATTAGTTTGTTTTTAACAAGTGTCTTATTATCTACAACAATTTGCAATGTTAATGCTGAAAATAAAATGTTATTAGATTATTCTAAAGAAGAAATTGCTACGATGAGTGATGCCCAATATTTGGATTTATATGGTAACTATTATATTGATGCGTTAGAAAAGAAAAAAACTGATTCTGAAATAGAAAAAGAATTATCAGCGCTAGGAATCGAATTTAAAGCTGCAAAAACAAACGAAACAAGAGCTTCTTTGAGTACAGATATTAGCCTAAATGTTACTTTTTCAAGAAGAGCAGGACAAGCATACACCTATGTAACTGGAGTAGCTACACCAACCACAACACTTGCTTCACCTGCTACTGAAGATTGTATGTCGATAGAGTGGGAACCTTCAAAAGGATCATATTATGGTTATGCAGAAGGTCAAAATACAACTTTAAAAGATTATTCAAAAAGAAATAATGGTACTTTAGTTTTTAACGTGCAAGATTCAAAAATGACATCAAAGACTAAATATGCATTAGCATCTGCATTAGTTATATTTAATAATAATTCTAACACAGGATCTATTGGTATTAAATATATTCATACATACGGTAGCTCAGCTCCGTCACTTACAATTGGTGGTAATGTAGGTTATACAGGCGGATTAGTTAGTGGTGGGGTTAGTATTGGCTTGAGTATTAACTATACTAATGCTACTTGGCAAAGAGCTTATTTATATAGTTAAAAATATGGATTTTCCAAGATTATAGTAATTATAATAGTTTATATATTTATACAGTTGTGCATATTTAATTTTTAAACAATATTTCTAATTTCTGAATGTTATTATATGAAACTAGATATTAAAAATTTTTAGAATTTTAAATGGGATTAAAATGAAAGGGATGCAATATGAAAACACTTAATTCAAAAAAACAAAATTTTAATTCTAAATTTGTTTATCGTCTGTTAAATATTATTACGGTATTTTTTGCAATATTGTGTTTACTTTCAATTGTGATTAATAGAGAATTTACTAATTTATCAAAGATATTTTTGGTTATAATGATAATTTGTGAACTGCCATTAGTAATTAGATATTTTTTGTATAAAAAAGATAGATAGTCATATAAGTGATTAAAAATAGAGAAGAATTTTAGTGAGATAAAGATGTATTATCATTTTACTGGAATTCTCTCTTTTTTTATCTATTGCATTGTTACATCCGTACATTTACAAGGAATTTATGAATATTCAATAGATAAAATGAAATTTGAAAAATGTTTATATAATTCTAAACCTAATAGAATACAAAGTGCGTATATTATAAATAAGATTTAGAAGATAAATATAAAAACAACCGAATAAATTTTATAGAAGGGAGAATAAATTAATGAAACTGTTGAAAAGTATGATGTTATCTTTGGTATTAATAGCGTGTACATCATCAAATGAAACTAATGTAGGTATTTCGAATGAAAGTTTGATGAAAAAATAAATGCGATTATACCTAAACAAATCTATAAAGAATTAGATGATAATTTAGTAACTCATAAAGAAGATAATACAATTTTAGTAGGGGATGATGAAGAAAATCCAACATTAAGATTAGATTTTACATACGAAGATACTAATCTAGTATCTTATGTTTCTAAACAATATGGATATATTGATGAAAAGGTTGAAGAAAATATAATCGATGAAGATAGGGCGTTATTACTTGCTGATACATTTTAAAAGATTTTTTTGGATCAGGTTGGAACATTTGAACGGATATCAAATCGAAGCAGTTGTGATAGTGATAACTATATGACTTTTAAAGATCAATATGAAAATATCTATATTATACAGATAAATAAAAATGTCAATGTATTATTTGAAGCAAAAGAATATTATTAAGATATAATATTATAAAATTCATTAATTATTAGACAAAATAATTATATGAGTAACTATCAAAAGTGGTGGTTGCTCTTTATTATGGTAATTTAAATAATTGGAGGATAAGATCATGGAAAAACTAAAAAAATATTAGTAGTTGTTTAATTATTATAGTTTTTAGTTATGGTTTATTTATTATCTTAAAGAGTTAGAGATGATTTGGTTTTAAATAAGTAGCTAAATCATAGGTTGAATATGTAAATCTGTATATATGTCGTGCACCTAAAATTAAAATATAATTGTTAATTTCAACTTATTATAGCATATTTTTTTTAAAAGTCTAACTTTGTTAGATATATTTTTAAACAAACATATAACTAAATTTATGATTGATCTTTTTTTGAAATTATATCTTTTATAATTCTGTTAGAATTATGAAAATATACTATAACAACAGTTGAATTCATTATGATGTGCCATACTACTAGATATAGGGTTTTAGAAAATAAGTAAAAATATATTTATAATATACAAAAATATGAGTAAAATGAGTAAATAGTGTATATTATTATTAGAAATGTCATACTATAAATTAGGCGATGTATTTTGACAATATCATTAATTTATGATATTATATTTATGGAGATAGAGATGTCTTTCGTGTGGAGACACGTTAAAGCTGTGCTGTGCATGGAGCAGGATAAATTCCATGACTGATAGATATTCGACAGAATATCGGGCTTGGCATCTTAGATAAAGATGTAGTTTATGCCGAGAACTTAATAAGTCGGCAACTAATAGATATTCGACAGAATATCGGGGCTGACAGCCAGCATAAAACACTCATATACATTGCTTGTTTCGGATGGGTTTGTCCCATCCGTTTTTTATGGAGGTAAATTATGACATTAAGAGAAAAAAAGATAAAAATTATAAACAACATTAATCAAGCTGCTCAATTATATAAACAATATTTATTAGGTAAAACGTTTATGTATGTATTTGATGATAGATACATTGAAGTTTCTTTCAGAAAAAAAGATTTCGCCCATTTATGTGGTGTTGAAAAAACAATTTCATCAAAGTCATTTTATAACGATGCAATCAAAGGCAAGTTACGACACAATCAGATATATTTTAGTGCTAGACATCCTATGAGTTTAAGCATAAAAAAGACAAATAAAATTAAAAACATTAATAAATGTATATCTGAAGAAGGGTTTATTTTAGAAAACATAAAAACTAAAACTACAGTATTTAAATTCGGCTTTACAGAATTAGAATTCACACTATGTTTTGATTACGATCTGGATGAAGATGGAAATAAAAAAAGCAATTATTTGATTGTTAAATCGTTAAGAGATGAAGATTGCTTTAAAAAAACAACAAATGCTCATGAAATAGATTTTGTATTTCAAAAAAATAATGATGAAAAAATATATAATATAATTACATACAAAAATGTAAATAAAGACATGAATCAATTATGCCCAGAAATCAAAGCATTAATTTCTGTTGAACTAATTAATAATAAATAGATTATTACATTAAGAAACTAGAATGTGAGATATAATTTGTTTTGGTATAATTACTATCCTTGATATCTTTTCAAAATTAACGTCATTTTCTTACACTTTCTTTAAATATTTCTTTCTTATTGAAAAAAGAATAATAATTCTCGGTATTGATATTTGCTGACTATAAAGTTGTAATTAAGATTAACATAAATCTAAATGTGTACTTGTTCTAGGTAAAATCAATAATTGTTTTTTATTTTCGATTTAATGCATTGACAGCCAATTAGATTCGATAAGACATTCACGATAATTTTATAATTCCCTATTAAATCATCACCTCTATATTTTAAGTCCAGTTTTAAAACATTGGTTAATGAATTAATTTTTATTTCATTAAGTAACTTAAAGTATTAATATTATAAATCTAAACATCAAATAGGATTCTTTGTTCTTTACATATTTTTATAAAATCATCAAAACAGTAGAATTTATTACTGATTTTTTTCAAATATCGTCAAATTCTTTTTGTTGAAACTTTAATTCTAAAGCTTATTGTAAATATATCAATACATTATTATAAAACTATAATTCTGAATTATTATTCTGGTTATGGATTTGGATAGTATTTATTTTTGTAACAGTTTTAACCGCTGATAAAATAATTTAGCGGGAGCACTAAAAGTTTGATATTTTTTGGTTACGATATATGGATTGACGGAAATATCAGGTTTGATTGGTCTAAAAGTTAGATTTCGATTACCGCTAGTATCAACTAGCTGATCTAAACAAAAGGCATAACCCATTCCTTTTTCAACCATAAATGTGGCATTATAAACTAAATTGTAGGTAGCTACGATATTAAAGTTTTCATAAGCTGAATCAAACCAGCTTAATCGTTGTTGACCGTTAATTGTTTGTAATGGGAAAATAAGAGGGATTTTGTTTAAATCTTCTAAAGTAATAAAATCTTTTGTAGCTAAATAACAATCTTTTTTCATTAATAATCCAAAACGGTCGTTTTTATTAATATGCATATAATTATATTTATCCATTTCCATTGGTCCTAATAATAAGCCCATATCTAATAATCCTTTATCTAAGCGTTCTAGAATCGCCTGGGCATCACCGCTATAAATATGAATTTTTATTTCTGGATATTGTTTTTGAATGTCTTTTAAAACATCCATGACATATTCCATTATATGCGTTTCCCCGCAGCCAAAATAGATATCACCACCTAAGTAATCCAGATCATTTTGAAAGGCAGCTTCGGTTTTATTCATCAAGTCAATCATTTCTTGAGCTCGTGCTCGTAAAAAAATACCATCTTCTGTTAAAGTTATTTTTCGTTTACCGCGAATAAATAGTTGTTTTCCTAACTGCTGCTCTAAATCCATCATTTGTTTGGAAAGAGTTGGCTGGGATATATGCAAACTGTTGGCGGCACTAGTGATATTTTGTTCTCTGGCTACTGCTAGAAAATAATATAATAATCTAGTTTCAATCATTTTTACCCACCTCCTAGTTAAATTATACCTTTATTTATCATAACTGTAAACTATAATAAATCATTTAAAATAAGTATTTCCTATTAATTAAAAAATACGCT
>NZ_JAGHEW010000197.1 GCF_017889095.1 Thomasclavelia sp.
AAATTAATGTTTGAAACTAAAATGGGAGTAGTTGAAGATGATAAGTCAACTGTTTATTTAAGACCAGAAACTGCCCAGGGGATTTTTGTTAATTTTAAAAATATTCAAAGAACAACAAGAAAAAAAGTTCCTTTTGGAATTGGACAAATTGGAAAAGCATTTAGAAATGAAATTACACCAGGTAACTTTATTTTTAGAATTCGTGAATTTGAACAAATGGAATTAGAATTTTTCTGTAAACCAGATACTGATTTAGAGTGGTTTGAATATTGGAAAGAGTATTGTCAAAAATTCTTATTTGATTTAGGTTTAAAAGCGGAAAACTTACGCTTTAGAGATCATGAACAAGAAGAATTATCATTTTATTCTAAAGCAACTTGTGATGTTGAATATAATTTCCCATTTGGTTGGGGCGAATTATGGGGAATTGCTGATCGTACTGATTATGATTTAACTCAACATCAAAACTATTCAAATAAATCAATGGAATATTTAGATCCAACAACGAATGAAAAATATGTTCCGTATGTAATTGAACCATCAGTTGGAGCTGATCGTTTATTCTTATCAGTTTTATGTGATAGCTATGATGAAGAAACATTAGAAGGTGGCGATACTCGCGTAGTTATGCATTTACATCCATGTATTGCACCATTTAAAGCTGCTATCTTACCACTAACTAAAAAACAAAGTGGTAAAGCTGAAGAAGTTTATCAATTATTATCTAAATATTTTAACTGTGACTATGATGTAGCAGGTCAAATTGGAAAACGTTATCGCCGTCAGGATGCTATTGGTACACCATATTGTATTACTGTTGATTTTGATTCTGTAAATGATAATACAGTAACGATTCGTGATCGGGATACAATGGAACAAGTTCGTTTACCAATTGATGAATTAGTAGCTTATTTAAATGAAAAATTAGTCTTTTAATAGGAGGCTGGTTATATGCCAAGACTAACACCAGAAAAAATTGCGGAAATTAGACAAAGTGTCGATATTGTCGATGTGATTGGTAACTATCTAGCATTGACCAAAAAAGGCCGTAATTATATGGCTTTGTGTCCATTTCATGATGATACTACGCCATCAATGTCAATTTCACCAGAACGTCAGATTTATAAATGCTTTGTTTGTGGTCACGCTGGAAATGTCTTTGGCTTTTTAAAAGATTATTTAAAAATTTCCTTTATTGATGCTGTCAAAATGGTGGCTCAAATGGGGAATGTGGATATTAGTCAGTATAATTTAGAAAATCGAGTTAGTCATGTTGATGAAAAACTAGAACCATTGTTTTTAATGCATGAAGAAGCTAATAAGATTTATCGTCATTATTTGACTACTAAGTTAGCTTTACAAGCTAAAGAATACCTTGATTCACGAATGATGAATGAGGATATTATTGATACTTTTGAAATTGGCTATGCCCCTGATAATCAAGTTCTCGTCAAAGCTTTAGAAAAAATGAATTTTGATAAAGTTAAGATGTTTGAATCGGGATTGATCATTGAATCAGGGAATGGTTATGATCGTTTTAGTGATCGCATCATGTTTCCTTTACATGATGCTCTAGGTAGAGTTGTTGGTTTTAGTGGTCGTATTTATCGACCTAGTCAAAATGAATCAAAATATATGAACTCGCCGGAATCAGCTATCTTTATTAAGGGTGATATTTTATATAATTATCATCGCGTTGGTGAAAGTGTTCGGCAGGCTGGTTACGTAATTTTATGTGAAGGTTTCATGGATGTAATCGCCTTTTATAAAGCGGAGATAAAAAATGTACTGGCAATTATGGGAACGGCACTTACTAGCGGGCATATTAGATTGCTTAAACGATTAACAAGAACGGTCTATCTTTGTTTAGATGGTGATAAAGCTGGTCGTAATGCGACAATTAAAGCAATTGAAACATTACTTCAAGCTGGTTTTAAAGTTCAGGTAGTTAATTTGCCTGATGGCTTGGATCCTGATGAATTATTGAACCAGCAAGGTCAAGTTGCTTTAAAGACGTTAGTAAATGCGCCTTTGAGTGCGCTGGATTTTAAAATGGATTATTATTACGATATGACCAATATGCAAAATTATGAAGATCGTAAGCATTATTTAGAAATGATTGCTAAAGATATAAGTAATTTAGATGATATTATTGATCAAGATTATTATGTAAAAAAATTAGAACAAAAATCCGGCTTTTCTAAAGATATTATTGACCAGTTAATTTATAAAAATACGATGACGATAATTAATCAGGCTAAACAGATTAGTTATCCTGCTAAAAAACCAGAAATTAGAATACTTGATAAATATACTCAAGCTCAGCAGGATTTATTATATTATATGATGCTTGATAAAAATGTCGCTTTGAAGTATGAAGCTAAATTAGGATTTATGGTTAATGATAAATATCGAATTATTGCTTCATATATTGTTGATTACTATCGCCAAAATCAATATTTACAGATTGCTGATTTGGTTGATAGTATCAATGACGATGATTTAGTCCAAAATATTATTGAAATTTCGCAATTGAATTTACCAATGTTAGAAAATGAACAGGCAATTGATGATTATATTAAAATAATTAAACAAGAAGCTGTTAAGATGCAAAAAAAACAATTGAGTGATGCTTTTGCAAATACCCTTGATCCTAAACAAAAGGCCCAAATTTTAAAAGAAATCATAGCGTTAAAAGATAAGGAGTAGTATATGAAGAAAAAAAATGTAACAGCAGTAACATTTGAAGATTTAGAAAATATTGTGTTAAATGATGCTAAAGCCGGAAATGGAATTTTAACTCAAGATCAAATCGATAATTACTTGTCAACTTATGATCTAAGTGATGATTTAGCAGAAGATTTGTTAGAGTTTATCGGTAAAAATGATATTGTTATTTCTGATGATGCTTTAGATGATTTGGATATTGAAGATGATGTATTATTAGCAGGGGTTCCTGATGATCTTGGTTTAGATGATGATCTAGGGCTTGATGGTGACTTGGATTTAGATGGTGATACTCCAGATTTAGACTTTGCTGGTGATTTTGATATGATGACTGGCGATACTTTACACATGTATCAAGTAGCGGAATCAGATGCTGAAATGGATCAAAACCAATTAGGTAGCAATGTTAAAATCAATGATCCTGTTAAAATGTATTTAAAAGAAATTGGTCGAGTTGAATTATTAACTCATGATGAGGAAATTGATTTAGCAAAGCGAATCTTAAAAGGTGATGAAGATGCTAAAAAACAATTAGCAGCTGCCAATTTACGTTTGGTAGTTTCGATTGCTAAAAGATATGTCGGTCGGGGAATGTTATTTTTAGACTTGATTCAGGAAGGTAACATGGGACTGATTAAAGCGGTTGAAAAATTTGATTATACTAAAGGATTTAAATTTTCAACTTATGCAACTTGGTGGATTCGTCAGGCAATTACTCGAGCTATTGCCGATCAGGCAAGAACAATTCGAATTCCAGTGCACATGGTAGAAACAATCAATAAACTAACAAGAATTCAACGGCAGTTAATTCAAGAATTAGGGCGCGAACCTAGTGCTGAAGAAATTGCTGAAAGAGTTGATGGAATGACACCAGAAAAAGTTCGTGAAATTCAAAAGATCTCATTAGAACCAGTATCTTTGGAAACACCAATCGGGGAAGAAGATGATTCTCATTTAGGTGATTTCATTGAAGACGAAGGAGCAATGTCACCAGATGATTATGCTGCTAATGAATTATTAAAAGATGAATTAAACGAAGTTTTATTAGAGTTAACTGATCGTGAAGAAAAAGTATTGCGACTAAGATTTGGACTTGATGATGGCAGAACTAGAACTTTGGAAGAAGTTGGTAAAGAATTTAGCGTTACGAGAGAAAGAATTCGTCAAATTGAAGCTAAAGCGTTAAGAAAATTAAAACATCCATCAAGATCTAAACGATTAAAGGATTTCTTGGATCGTTAAAATGAAACTATCAAAAAGATTACAGCTAATTGCAGATGTAATTAGTGAATATAAACAAGGCAATACTTTGGCAGATATTGGTAGTGATCATGGATATTTACCTTGCTATTTAGTTAAAAATAAAATTGTATCCTGTGCTTATGCTTGTGATATTGCTAAAGGACCTTTAGATTCAGCTAAAGAAACAATTGAACATCAAGGCTTACAGGATCAAGTCTTTGCCTTACTTGGAAGTGGTTTAAATCCCATTGTTGACCGTTCGGTAGATATGATTAGTATTAGTGGTATGGGTTCATATTTAATTAGTGAAATCTTAGATGAACATCGGGATTATTTACGTAATGTTAAAGTGTTATTTTTACAAGCTAATGCTAATAATGATCATTTACGTAAATATTTGTTTGCTAATGAATGGATCATCATTGATGAAAAAATGGTCAAAGATGCCGGACATATCTATGAAGTAATGGTTGTTACGGCGCGTAAGAATAAAGCAATTACGTATAGTAAAAAAGACGTGGAATTTGGTCCAATCTTAATCAATAATCAAGGTTCTTTATTTAAAGAAAAATGGGAAAAACAATATCAGGTATATCAAAAGATTCAAAACACATTGCCTCATGATCACCCGCGTTATCTTGAAATTGATGCTAAATTAAAGCTAATCAAGGAGGTCTTACATGAATGCCGTTAAGATCATTGAACATTTAGAAACCTATTTCCCTTTACATTTACAAATGTCCTGGGATAAATGCGGAGTTCAATGTGGTAATATAAACCAGGATGTTTCTAAAGTTTTAGTAGCTTTAAATGCTGATTTAAACAGTTTGCAGCAGGCAATTGATAATAATTGTCAAATGCTAGTTACTCATCATCCTTTCTGGTTAGAAGAAGTAACTAATTTAAATACTAATAATCATCATGGTAAGTTTATCGAATTAGCATTTAAACATGATATTCTAGTTTATAGTTTGCATACTTGTTTAGATCGTGGCCAAAATGGAATTTCTATGAATGACTGGTTAATCAATGCTTTAAATGTTGAAGATGTTAAATGTTATGATGAATATGAAGTTGGAAAAATGGCAACATTGAAACAGCCATGTTTAACTAGTGAATTAGTTAAACGAATTCAAGATATCTTTAACGTTCCAGTTCGTTTAGCTGGAAAAGAAAAAATGATCAAAACAGTTGCTATTTGTGGTGGTAGTGGTGCGGATGATCTAAATCAGTTAGTCAATCGTGTTGATTGTTATATTACTGGTGACAGCAAACATCGTCATGGAAAATTTGCATTAGATCATGATATTGTTTTAATTGATGTACCTCATCATCTTGAAGCCATCATGGAAACTAAACTAACTGAAATTTTAAATCAATTAGACATTGAAGCGATTAGTGCTAATAGCCAGGATTATTTTAAATATTATTAAAATTAGTTGAAGATAATGAAAAGTAGGAGCTGCTCCTACTTTTTTAGATTAAATTATGTTTTTTCATTGAATTATAGATACCATCATTAGTGATATCATCAGTAACTTCATCAGCAATCGCTTTTAAACCTTCTTTAGCATTACCAACAGCAATACCAACATTTACGTACTCAAGCATTTCTTTATCATTCATACCATCACCAAAAGCGTATGTATTTTTACGATCAATTCCTAAATGGCTGATTAGGGCTTCGATAGCATTAGCCTTATGAATATTTGGTACTGATAATTCACCACTGTCATCACCAAAGATAGGAACAGTACAATGAATGACATTAAATTCACCTTCAAATTCTTTGATAATATCATCAAAAGGAATATCTGGATTTTCTAAAAAGCAGGCTTTATTAATATCATCACGTTTTAGATCTTGTCCTTCAATCATGGCATTAATAAAATGATTTTCCTTATTTTCCCAGCGTTTTCTAGCTTCTGGGTCATTTTCAATATCACCATAAATGATTCTTTCTAATCGTTTAACTAAATTTTTACTAGCAAACAATCCACCGTTACTTTCGACATAGTAATCAAAATGGTTGGCTTCAAAATAATCGATCATGTGATTAACGGCTTCTTTAGTTACTTTTTTGTGGTATAACATTTGATCACCAATTTCGACATAACCACCACCAGCACCAATTACACCATCAATGCCACATTCTAAAATAAAGTCATAAATTTCCGCTTTACTTCTTCCCGTACATAAATAAACCAGGTTTCCTTTAGCTCTAGTTAAAGCAATTGCTTTTTTGGTTGATTCAGGAACATATTCAACACCATCAACACCAGCTACTAGAGTACCGTCAACATCAAAAAATATAATCTTTTTTTCCATATCAATTCTCCATTAAATAAAGTTATACAAAGATTATAACAAAATTATTAATAATTTAGGATATTTTTCGCTTTTTTGAAATTAAATTATTTTATCCATATCTAATTCTGGTTTTGGATATGTTGATGGATCGTTTTCATCAAACTGTTTTAAATAATTAATGACCTGATTAGTTAAATAAGTGGGCGTTGAGGCACCCGAACTAATGGCGACAGCTTGTTTACCTTTTAATAGTTCAATATCGATATCTAAAACACTTTCAATCATAACTGTTTCTTTATTAGCTTTGCTGCTTGCAATATTTGCGAGTTTTCTAGTGTTATTAGAGTGCGGATCACCGACAATAAAAACGAGATCGACTTCATCAGGAATCTTGGCAATGGCAACTTGTCGAATTGTTGTTGCCTGGCAAGTTTCTTTAGCAATTTCTAAGTTAGGCAATTTTTCTTTAGCGTAGTTACAAAGATCATAGACATCGTATAAAGACATTGTCGTTTGATTGGTAATTACATAGTTTTTATTTAGATCTAATAAGTCCAGATCATTTTTGTTTTCGATTAAATGGATATGATTAGGATCAATTCCTAAAGATCCTTCAGATTCTGGATGACCGTTTTTACCAATATATAAAACTTCGTAATCTTTGGCCAGGTAATCTTTAATTAGATCATGGGTTTTAATAACATCAAGACAGGTAGCATCAATTACATTTAAGTGTTTTTCTTTAGCTTTGGCTATGACTTGTTTATCAACACCATGAGCGGTAATGATTACAGTTCCATGATCAATTTGATCTGGTAATTCTAATCTGGTAGCTCCTTTTTGATCTAATGTTTGAATATCTAAGTTTTTTAAGGCATCAACGATATACTGGTTATGAACGATCATCCCTAAAATATAAACATCATCTTTTCCGGCTTGTTTTTTGGCTAGTTCAATCGCGCGGACTACACCTTTACAATAACCTCTTGGACTAATTGGATATACTTTCATTTATTGTCACCTCAAAGCTATTGTACCATATTTTCAAAGGTAACGTCATTATCAGGCTTTTTATTTTCATTATCGATTGGAGTAATACTTTTTTCAACTTCATCAAAATCAATATCATTAAGATGATTTACAGCTTGAATGACCCGAAAGGCATTTTTGGTATTGGCGATAATAGGACGAATTTGATAGACGATTGGTATTATTTGATTGATCGTATAAATCGAACGTGATGCAATCCGAATTGTTTTTTTTATATTTTCACGAGTTTTTATTCTATGGTTGACTGGAAATTGCATATTAGGTGGATACATTTGAGGGTTAAAGTTATTGTAATTATAGTTTTCATCAAAAAATGGATTCATGATCTCCCTCCTTCATTTTAAAGTATGCAAAAAAAGAATATTTGTGCATAAATATTAGTTGTTTATAAGTTGCTTTTTTATTTTGTTATGATAAAATAAAATGACTTCAAAAAAAGGAGGAATGTAAAAATGTGTGCATTTAATCAATTTAATTTAGTCGATTTTTGTAATCAAGTTATTAATGAGATGGGATTTAAAAAACCAACTGAAATTCAAGAAAAAGTAATCCCTTTGATTAAAAATAAAAAAGATGTTATTGGTATTTCACAAACTGGTACGGGAAAAACTCATGCTTTTTTATTACCGATAATGAATTCTATTGATCCTACGATCGATCAAGTCCAGGCAGTTATTACTGCTCCAACAAGAGAGCTAGCGCAGCAAATCTATAACAATGCGCGAGTATTTGAAAAATACAATCCGAATCTACGAATTTCTTTAATTATTGGTGGTAGTGATCGGCAAAAAACAATTCAAAAGTTAAATACCCAGCCCCATATTGTCATTGGTACACCAGGAAGAATCAAGGATTTGTCATTACAGGAACAAGCGTTAAAAATTACAACTGCAAACATCATGGTTATTGATGAGGCTGATATGACATTTGAATTTGGTTATCTCGAAGATATTGATGCAGTAGTTAGCAAGATGAAAGAAGATTTACAGTTATTAGTATTTTCAGCAACGATTCCGGAAATGATGCGACCATTTTTGAAAAAATATCTTAAAGCACCAGTTTTAGTCGAAATTGAAAAAAGTAAAATCACTAATCAAAATGTTGAAAACATTTTATTAGCGACAAAGCACCAAGATCGTTATGATGTATTAAAGAAAATTATTTCTTTAATTGACCCTTATATTTGTTTAATTTTCGCTAATACTCGTGAAGAAGTATCCAAGATTGCAACAGCATTACGTGAAGATGGTTATAAAGTCGGAGAGATTCATGGTGATCTAGAACCGCGGGAACGTAAACAAATGATGCGACGAATCAATCATAATGATTATCAATATATTGTTGCTACTGATATTGCTGCAAGAGGAATTGATATTGATGGAGCTTCGCATGTAATTAACTATGAATTCCCTAAAGATCCTAATTTCTACATTCATCGCAGTGGTCGCTGTGGTCGTGGTAAATATACGGGAATAAGTTATAGTTTATATGATTCTAGTGATGAAAATAATATTAGAATTTTAGAGAAAAAGGGAATTGTCTTTAAAAACATGACCATCAAAAATAATCGGTTTGTAGATTTAGGGGAACGGTTAAAACGAACTAAACGTGTTAAGCAGCAAACTGAATTAGAAAAAGAAGTTCAAAAAATAATTCGTCGTCCTAAAAAAGTAAAACCAGGTTATAAAAAGAAACGAAAAAGGGAAATTGAAAAATTAGTTCGTAAACAAAAAAGAGCAATTATTCAAAATGATATTCGTCGTCAAAAGAAAGAACGGGCTCGTGCAGCTCAAGCGGCAAAAAGAAAGGAAGAAGATATTTAATGTTAATTGGATCTCATGTATCAATGTCGGGTAAAGAGATGTTAGTTGGATCGGTTAAAGAAGCCTTATCATACGGTGCTAATACTTTTATGTTTTATACTGGTGCACCACAAAATACAGTTAGAAAACCGTTAGAAAGCTTAAAAATTGAAGAAGCTAAACAGCTCATGAAAGAAAATGATATTGATATTAATACTATTGTGGTTCATGCCCCTTATGTAATTAATCTTGCAAATACAATCAAACCAGAAACTTATGAATTAGCGGTAACTTTCTTAAAAAAAGAAATTGAGCGGACCCAGGCAATTGGAGCTAAAATATTAGTCTTGCATCCTGGTTCTCATGTAAAAGCCGGCAGTGAGGCGGGATTAAAACAAATTGTCAAAGGATTAAATGAAGCTACTAAAGATTGTAAGGATGTAAAGATTGCTTTGGAAACAATGGCTGGTAAAGGTAGTGAATGTGGTCGGACTTTTGATGAATTAGCCTATATTTTTAATCATGTTGATGATAATTCATGTTTAGGATTTTGCTTAGATACTTGTCATATTCATGATGCTGGATATGATTTAACGAAATTTGATGATATTCTTGAAGAACTAGATCAAAAAATTGGTTTAGAGAGATTGTTAGTTGTTCATGTTAATGATTCTAAAAATGAACGCGGAGCGCATAAAGATCGTCATGAAAATATTGGTTATGGTAAAATTGGTTTTGATACTTTAAATATGATCGTTCACCATGATAAATTAAAAAGTGTCCCTAAAATCTTAGAAACACCATACAATAATAAAATAGCGCCGTATAAAGAAGAAATTGAAATGTTTAAAACTCAAACATTTAATCCTAATTTAAAATAAGCAGGACAATTATTAATAAAGTTTTTAATTTTAAGGCAAGTAGAAATACTTGTCTTTTCACTTATAAAGTTGTATAAAACCTCATTATAATGACTGTCAAGTAATGCATAACGGTTATTTTGGATCAAATTATAAATAAGCAATAACTGTTCTTGATCAATATCCACGCCATAATTATAAGCTAGCTTCTTAAAGTCCTTAAAATTTAGTGCCAATAAATCACGATAACAATTATTCACCAATAGATACCTCCTTTGTATTTAGTATATGTAAATAGAAAAAAAGTAGTACTAAAAATACTACTTTATCATTGATAAAATTTCTTTTTTTAATTCTTCGACCATTTCGCTTTGTTTAACTTTGCGAATGATTTCTCCTTTTTTGATCAATAATCCTTCATTGACTCCGCCGGCAATACCAATATCAGCATGTCTAGCTTCACCAGGACCATTAACAGCACAGCCCATGATGGCAACAGTAATATCGGCGTTGATCGTTTTTAAAAATTCTTCAATTTCTCTAGCGACCGGAATTAGATCATACTGGATGCGACCACAAGTAGGACAAGATACTAAAGTGGGCACGTTTTTGATTAATCCTAATTCTTTTAATAACGTTTTAGCGACTTTAATTTCTTCAACAGGATCATCACTTAATGATACCCGAATTGTATTACCAATTCCCTGGTATAATAATACACCGATTCCTAGACTAGATTTGATCGTTCCGCCAAGTGCCGTTCCTGCTTCAGTTACTCCTAAATGTAAAGGATATGGAAAAATCTCACTAGCTAGCTGATAGGCTTCAATGGTAAGTAAAGTATTTGATGATTTTAGTGATATACAAATATCATGAAAATCAAGACTTTCTAAAATATCAATATGTTTTTGAGCACTTTCAATCATCCCTTGAGCCGTTGGTTTACCGTATTTTTCTAAAATATCTTTTTCTAAAGAACCGCCATTAACACCAATGCGAATAGGGATATGGTGTTCTTTACAGGCATTTACAACTTGTTTTACTTTATCGATTGAACCAATGTTACCAGGATTGATTCGAATCTTATCGATTCCTGATTCAATTGCCTGTAAAGCAAGACGGTAATCAAAATGAATATCCGCTACTAAGGGAACACTGACACGATTTTTGATTTCTTTGATCGCCAAAGCATCTTGATTATTTAAGACAGCTAAACGAACTAACTGCCAGCCAACCGCAGCTAAAGCATTGATTTGGGCAACAGTAGCTTCAACATCTTGGGTTTTAGTATTGGTCATTGATTGGATAATGACATTATTATTTCCACCAATCGTTAAATTACCAACTTGAATTGATCTTGTATTTTCTCTTTTCATGTTTTCACCTCAGTAAAATTATATCACATTTCATCTATATATTTAAATAAAGGTGCTAGATAACTTTCATCGATCCAGTTACCACTTTTACCGTCGGTTTCGATAAATGCTTGCATCCACGGTTCTAAAGTATCTGGAGTTTTATTGGTTAATGATTTTTTTAATAAACGGCATAGTGTTCGATCTTTAAAAGTCATGATAGTTTCATCGTAGCATCCGCGGGCATAAAATATGGGGATATCATAAGAAAGTTTAGTTGAGTTATGTTCTTTTAATTTTTCAAAAGCATTTTGATCAAAGGGACTGGCACCGACAGCTAAAATAACTATATTTTTATCTTTTAATAAGTTAGTATGTTTTTTTAGCTGTTTGATACAGGGCAGTCCTGTTGCATAGACACCACAGGTAATGATGATCAAATCATATTGATTAATATTTTTAAAATTATAATGATCAAGATTATCAATAGTTGTATTTAGTTTTTCATTGATCATATTAGCATATTTTTTAGCACTGCCGTATTTTGATTTATATAAAACTAAAATATTCATAAATGGCTCCTTAAGTATGATTTTCTAGGTTTTTAATACCTGGATATAATTTCATTAGTAAAGTAAATAATTGTTTAATTTCGGTTTCATTGTAATAGGCAAATAAGTGATGAAGCTGGTTTTGATAGGTAATAAAGATATTATCAAAATAATCATTTAATTTTTCAGTTGGTTGAATTGCTAGAGCGCGAACATCATTGTTGTTTTTTGTGATTGTGACAAAACCTTTTTTTTCTAAAGCATAGGCTAGTTTTTTGATGTTTTGTCTAGAACAGCCAAGCAGTTTACCTAAGTTGGTAAAAGTTAATTGTTGGTTTGATTGTCTGATCATTGTTAGTAACATAAATTGTTTTAATGAGATTTCAGGGATATTATTATCAAAGATTGTTTGTAATTGATTAGTAATGATGAATAAAGAACTAAAAATTGCTTTAGTTTGATTTTCAGGTGTATTTGAAAAGCGGCTAATTAACTCATTTAATTCCATTTTGACCTCCTATAGTAACTTGTTACTATTATAGCAACAAGTTACCTATTTGTCAATTAGTGTAAAAGTAGGATTATTACTAAAAAATAATGGAAATTTATATGTTTTCATGGTAAAATTTCCTCGTTTTTAAAAAAATAATCAAGAAAAGAGGTTGAATATGGAAATCAATAAGGAAGAAAAAGTGGCTAACGTAAGTGATGAAAATATTTATCGCTTAAATGGACGTGTACCACTAAAAAAAGCCATTCCGTTTGGTTTACAGCACGTTTTAGCGATGTTTGTAGCAAACCTTGCTCCAGTTATTATTGTTTGTTCTGCGGCAATTGTAAGGGGTACTGGAGATAATTTAACATCAGCGGAAATTACTTCATTGTTGCAATGTGCGATGTTTGCAGCCGGAATTGGAACTTGTATGCAATTATATCCAATTTGGAAAATTGGTTCTAAATTGCCAATTGTCATGGGTGTTAGTTTTACTTTTTTAGGAAGTTTATTAGTTATCTGTACTAATCCCAAATTAGGTTATGAAGGCATGGTAGGGGCCGTTATCCTTGGGGGGATTTTTGAAGGATTAGTAGGGCTATCTGCAAAATACTGGAAACGTTTTTTAACCCCAGTAGTTTCAGCTTGTGTAGTTATTGCTATTGGATTATCACTACTTTCTGTTGGCATGGATTCTTGGGGTGGTGGTAGTGGTGCTAGTGATTTTGGAGCCTGGTATCATTTATTAGTAGGAACGTTAACATTAATTGTTTGTTTAATTTCTCGCTATTTACTCAAAGGAGTTTATAAAAATTTAAATATTTTAGTTGGTTTGATTTTTGGGTATTTATTATCAGTTATTTTTACAGTTTGTAATATTGCGCCAATGGTTGATTTTACTAATATTTCTAAAACAATTAGTGAAGTTGGTTATTTTAGTTTACCTAAACTAGTATTTTTTACTAGTCATCAGCCAGTCTTTGATTTAGGTGCTTTCTTTACGATTGCAATTGTCTTTTTAGTATCAGCAGCAGAAACTACTGGGGCGACTACTGCAGTATGTAAAGGGGCTTTAGATCGCGATATCAAGATGGAAGAATTACAAGGGTCATTAGCTGTTGATGGTTTTTCTAGTGCTATTTCTGGATGTTTTGGCTGTTTACCACTTACTTCATTTAGCCAAAATGTAGGTTTAGTAACAATGACGCAAGTTATTAATCGCTTTACGATTTTTGTTGGAGCATTAATTTTAATTCTAGCATCATTATTTCCGCCACTTGGAGCATTCTTTAATTCATTGCCACAAGCGGTTCTTGGTGGCTGTACAGTTATGATGTTTGGTTCAATCATGTATGAAGGAATTAAAATGTTAAAGGATAATGAGTTTGATGAACGAACTATGATCATTGTTTCACTAGCTTTTTGTATTGGTGTCGGGTTAACGCAAACTTCTGGTAATTTCTTTGCTGCTTTTCCAAGTGTTGTTGGTGATATTTTTAATGGTAATGCTGTTGCTGGAGTATTTGTGGTATCACTTATTTTAAGCCTGGTTTTACCAAAAGAAAAGAAGGATAAGGTTTAAAGAGCTTTTCTTTAAACCTTTTTTAAAATAAAATGGTTAAATCAAAAGCATGGAATTGGAATAAAGAGAAAAATAGCTATTGGTTAACACCTTGTAATGAAAGCTATTATTTAGCTGCTTATTGGAAAAAGCAAAATTTTCATAAGATTTTAGATTTTGGTTGCGGTTTAGGCCGCCATACAGTATTCTTTGCAAAAAATGGTTATGAAGTAAGTGCCTTTGATTTATCTAAAGAAGGTGTACTCAAAACTCAAGAATGGGTGGCTAAAGAACAATTGACAGTTGATATAAAAGTAGCTGATATGCACGATTTATCATATCCAGATAATTATTTTGATGCAATCTTTGCATATCATGTTATTAGTCATAGTGATACTTTAGGAGTTAAGAAAATCATTAATGAAATTAAACGAATTTTAAAACCAAATGGTGAAGCGTATTTAACATTATGTTCTAAAGAAACTTGGTCATTTAAAGAAGCGGGTTATCCCTTACTTGATGAAAATACCGTAATTAAAACTGATCCAGGACCAGAATATAATATACTGCACTTTTTTGTTAGTCTTGATGATATTTTAGAGTTATTTAAAGATTTTGAAATAGAGTCTATTCGTCACATTGATGATTGCTTTTTTAATGGAAGGGTTCAAAATAGTAAACATTATTATATCTTAATAAGAAAAAATGCTTAGAAAAACTAAGCATTTTTTAGTGAACCAATAACTTATCTAAATCAGTTGGATCATTGATTTGTTCAATATTAGCTAATGCATTTAACATCATTTCATAACTGCTTCTATTTACCGTTTCTTTGATCTTTTCCGTTATCTCCATTTTCTTTGATAACATCATTAATAATATCTCAGCTCGTTCTTCTGATCTTCCTTCGGCTCTTCCTAAGCTGATTTCTTCGCTAATTCCTTCAGCTTTTCCTTCATTATGTACCTGTCTTCTAAATTCTTTGATTGATTCACACATCTCTACTTCTCCTCCTTTGCTTGCTTTACTGTTTTCTTCCATGATCTTTTTTAACGTTTCATCATCCGCCAGACTTGCGACGATCTCTAAGGCATCTTTTGACAGTATCAGCCCTTTTAACATTTCGTCATTTCCCTTATAGCGATAAACTAGCTGGATCGTTTTTACCAACATATAATTATCTCTGTTTTTAAAATCATGATAATCCAGGTCAATTATATCAACAATCTCTATTTCCCAGTCATTTGATCCTTCATTTAAGATATCAGGTCTTTTCAATAGTTGATTTAACCTGCGGTATTGGTTGCCCCATCTTTTTTCGCTCCAGTTGATCACTTTACTATATACCGGGATTAAATTTTCGATTTCCCGATTGGGACCTAGCAGACGGTTGTATACTGCCAAATCATAAGTGGCAGACCTTATCGGCATTGTTTTATCAATCCAGGTCTGGTTTTCTAAACCAATTAAAACATCATGGTTTTCAATAATACAGTGATAAATGATATCCCGTCTTCGATCAAGGATTATGTTTCCAAAGCGGGCGGCTGCATCACTGTTAAAATCATAACAGTTTTCCCTGTTTAAGACAGTTTTACCTTTAAAGGCAACTACATTGGAAAAATCAGTAAAACGATCCTTATCGGCAAAATAGATTCTGGCATTAATATCATGATCTCCCAAAATCATCCCTCCTTTTTTAAAAGTAACGGACAATTTCTAATCAACTACATTATAGCAGTAAGCTATAATTAAAGATAGAATTATCCATTCTATTATATATATA
>NZ_JAGHEW010000198.1 GCF_017889095.1 Thomasclavelia sp.
AACTGAAGTAGGTGAATTATTTGCCTTTTTAGGCAGTGATGAATCTAGTTATTTAACAGGTTCTCAAATTGTTATTGATGGTGGCAGCACTCTTCCTGAAACAATGAGTATTGGTACTAATGATTAAATAATAGTGAGGAAAACTAGTGAGATATCGCATTAGTTTTTCTTTTATTGTTTTAAAAAAAGTAGTATTATAGATGTAGATTGTTATGAGTATTAAGGAGATAATAGAAGTGAAAAAAAGATTTGAGGGTTATATTGGTGTTTTTGATTCTGGGGTTGGCGGGATCAGTGTTTTAAAAGAATTGACAAGAGTTTTGCCACATGAAAATTTTATTTTTTATGGTGATTCAAAAAACGCACCGTATGGAGAAAAATCAGTTGATGAAGTTTTAAAACTGGTAAGAAAAATTGCCAAATACTTAGTAAGTCAAGGTGTAAAGGCCATTGTTGTTGCCTGTAATACAGCTACTAGTGTGGCAATCAGTGATTTACGAGCTACATATCCAAATATTCCTATTATTGGGATGGAACCGGCAATTAAGTTGGCAGCCATGAAAGAACCGCATCATAATATTTTAGTAATGGCTACGCCAATCACTTTAAAATTAGATAAGTACCAGCAATTATCAAATAAACTTCAAGAAATATCTAAATTTATTCCTGTTGCTTGTACTGGTTTAGCCAAACGGATTGAACAAGGTAATTTAGAAGCTCCAGATTTTTATCAGTTATTAAATAATTTACTATCATCTCATCATGGGAAAATAGATTGTATTGTTTTAGGCTGTACCCATTATCTTTTTATAAAAAAACAAATCCGAAAAGTTTTAGGTGATTTACCATTTTATGATGGTAATCTAGGTACTGTAATGGAATTGAAAAGACGTTTAGAGATTAATGATTTATTAACTGCTAATACAACTAAAGGAATAGTTGAGTTTGAATCATCTAAAGAAGATAAGGAAGAATTAGAGTTATATAAATGGTTTTTTGATCAAGAGATATAATCAAGTATAAAATTTATTTAAAATGGTAAGATTTTAATAAAGGACTGATACAATGAAAAAGTTATATTATCATGGTAATATTATTACGATGGAAAATGAAAATGAAAAAGTTGAAGCTGTTTTAATTGAAGATGATATGATTAAAGCAACAGGGACGTTTTCAAAGTTAAAAAATGAAATTGATCAAAATGATCTGATAATTGATTTGAAGGGAAAAACGATGTTACCGGGATTTATTGATAGTCATAGTCATTTTACAGCTGTGGCTACTTCTTTAGATCAGTGTGATTTAAGTGAAGTTAATTCTTTTGAAATATTGAAACAGACACTTAAAAATTATATCAAAGATAATCAAATTGAACCTGGTCAATGGGTATGTGGTTTTAATTATGATCATAATCATTTTGTTGAACAACGTCATCCTGATCGTTTTTTATTAGATAGTGTTTCTACTAAACATCCAATTGTTATTGGCCATATTTCCTCACATATGGGTGTTGTAAATAGTTTAGCTTTAAAGATGATGCATTTAGATAAAAATACTAATGACTTTGAAGGTGGTCATTATGGACGACAACATGATAGTAATGAATTAAATGGTTATTTAGAAGAAAAAGCCTATTTGAACTTCCTGGATCAAAAACCAATGCCATCAATTAATAGAGTATTAGAACTAATGAAGAAAGCCCAACAGGTATATTTAGCTAATGGGATAACTACCGTTCAAGAAGGCTTGATTGCAAAACCATTATTGCAGTTATTAAAATTGGCTAAGCAGCAAGATCTTTTTAAAATAGATTTGATCGGTTATCTTGATTTAAAAAAATGTTATGATTTATTGCAAGCAGAACCAGAACTATTAAAATATGATCGTCATTTTAAAATTGGCGGTTATAAGATCTTTCTTGATGGTTCGCCTCAAGGAAAAACAGCCTGGATGGAAGAACCATATTTAGATAGTGGTGATTATTGTGGATATCCAATGCTTGACGATGACAGTTTATATAATTTGATTAAACAAAGTATTGAAGCTAAGCAGCAATTATTAGCTCATTGCAATGGCGATAAAGCTTGTAATCAGTATATCACGCAGTTTGAACGTTATTTAGCTCAACATCCTAATGTCAATTTATATCGACCTGTGATGATTCATAGTCAGTTTGTCACTGAAAATCAGCTAGAAAGAATGAAAAAGTTAGCAATGATTCCATCATTTTTTATCGGTCATACTTATTATTGGGGTGATGTTCATCTTAAAAATGTTGGAGTTTTACGTGCTAGTAGGATTTCACCAGCTAAAACAGCTTTAAACAAGGGATTAATTTTTACAATTCATAACGATAGTCCAGTTGTTTCTTGTAATATGTTAAAAACTTTATGGTGTGCTATAAATCGTAAAACTAGAGCTGGTAAGGTCCTTGGTGATCAAGAGCGAATTAGTGTTTATCAGGGATTAAAGGCACTTACTATCAATGGTGCTTATCAATATCATGAAGAACATTTAAAAGGGAGCATTAAAGCTAATAAAAAGGCTGATTTAGTAATTTTAGATAATGATCCTTTAACAATGTCTTCTTTAAAAGTGGATACAATCAAAGTCATTGAAACGATTAAAGATGGAAAAACGGTATATCAAAAAGGTCAATGAGAATTGATCTTTTTATTTAGCAATTAAATTATTTTAAGCATATTAATTGTATCTTTTTAATAGAGATAGTAAGATAGTTTTAAGGAGATGAGAGAATGAAAAAAGTGACTTGTTTTTATTTAGAACAATGTCCTTATTGTATTCAGGCAAAAAAAGCGTTAGCTGAATTAATTAGTGAAAATCCTGATTATGGTAAGGTGGAAATGGAGTGGATCGAAGAATCAAAAAATCCAGATATTATTGATCAGTATGATTATTATGCAACACCTAGTATGTTTATCGGAAAAACAAAATTATATGAATCATATTTATTTGAAACATACCAAGAGTGTAAAGAACATATAAAAGCCGTTTTAGATGCAGCATTAAACTAAAAAACCTCATTTGAGGTTTTTTAGTTTCCAAAAGAAATTCCTAATAATTTAGCTTCTTTTATTTTAGGATCATGAGGATCAACGATTTTTAATTTACCAGCCGATTTAGCTAGAGCAATCGCAGTGACTTCGTTATTTTTTAAAACAACTAATTTACCATAGTCTTTAGCCATAACAAGTTTGGCACCGGCAATACCAAAACGAGTTGAAATTAGCCGATCATAAGGGCAAGGCTGTCCACCTCTTTGACTATGACCAATACAAGAAACTCGAATTTCACTATAAAGATATTCTTTAAGCTCATCAGCTACTTCATAAGCAACAGAGCGACCATTTCTAGCTTTAACAATTGCTTTATATTCTTTTTTGGTTAATGAAGCATCTTCTTTGGAAATAGCTCCTTCGGCACAAGCGATAATACTAAACTTTTTACCAGTTTTTTCTCTTTGTTTAATTGCTTTAGCAACTTTTTTAATATCATAAGGAATTTCTGGTAATAAGATCACATCAACACCTGAAGCAATTCCCGCATCTAAAGTGATATGTCCCACTTTATGACCCATTACTTCAATGACAAAAACACGATTATGGCTAGCAGCAGTAGTATGAATTTCATCTAAATATCTGGTAGCGACATCAATTGCTGATTGATAACCAAAAGTATAATCAGTTCCCCAGGTATCATTATCAATCGTTTTTGGTAAAGCAATTACATTTAGACCTTCTTCACTTAACATATTAGCACTTTTGATGGAACCATTACCACCTAAAACCACTAAACAGTCAAGTTTTAGATCTTGGTATGTTTTTTTCATTGCAGCAACTTTATCAAAACCATTTTCAATGATTCGCATTTTTTTAAAGGGACAGCGTGATGTTCCTAAAATAGTCCCACCAACATTGATAATTCCTGAAAAATCATCAGGTTTCATCACTCGATAATTACCATCCATTAAACCGCGATAGCCGTCTAAAAAACCAATGATTTCAAGATTTTTAACATTACGATATAAAGTTTTAGCAAGAGCACGCATCGTTACATTTAAAGCCTGGCAATCACCACCGCTGGTTAAAATTCCTACCTTCATAACATCCTCCTTTATTTTTATTACCTTTATTTGAAGAAATATTCTTGACTATTAAGCGCTGGTTTACGATTTTTAATGCGTTTATAAGTACCATCACTTAATAGCCGGCTTGCTTTAACATTATCTTGTAG
>NZ_JAGHEW010000018.1 GCF_017889095.1 Thomasclavelia sp.
AATGTATACTACTATTGTTTGTATTATATTTTTTGGTGGTCAAATGATTTTAGCCAAACAAATGCAAATTGGGGAGTTAACAGGATTTTTGAGTTATGTTCTACAAATTTTAAATTCATTGATGATGCTATCAGCTGTTTTTTTGATGATTACGCGTTCTCTTGCCAGCTGTCAGCGGATCTTTGAAGTATTGGATGAAAAAATAGATATCAATGATCCTAAAACACCACTTACCAAAGTAGTTAAAGGCGATATTGAATTTAAAGATGTTTATTTTAAATATAGTGATGATGCTAAAGAATATGCTTTAAGCAACATCAATTTAACGATACCTTCAGGCAGTACAATTGGTATTTTAGGGGGAACGGGATCAGCGAAAACGACTTTAGTACAGTTGATTCCCCGGTTATATGATGTTAGTGCAGGTTCAATCATGATTGATGGTCATGATGTTCGCGAATATAGTGTCGAACATTTGCGTGATAGTATTGCCATGGTACTGCAAAAAAATACTTTATTTAGCGGAACAATCAAGGAAAATTTATTATGGGGCAATGAACTGGCAACCAATGAAGAAATAGCCTGGGCTAGTAAAATTGCCTGTGTTGATGAATTTATTGGTAATTTTAAAGACGGTTACGAAACTAATTTAGGCCAAGGCGGTATCAATGTTTCTGGTGGTCAAAAACAGCGTTTATGTATTGCCAGAGCTTTATTAAAACACCCTAAAGTATTGATTTTTGATGATTCGACTAGTGCTGTAGATACGGCTACAGAAGCAATGATTCGTGAAGGGTTAGCGAGTTTACAAGATACTACCAAAATAATCATTGCCCAGCGGGTATCATCAATTCTTCATGCCGATTTAATCGTTATCATGGAAGATGGTAAAATCCATGCAGCTGGCAGCCATCAACAGTTATTATCTAGTGATGAAATTTATCAAGAAATTTACTATACTCAATTAAAAGGAGCGAATCCAAATGGCTAGACAACTTACAAATGCAAAACCGCAAAATATGAAAAAGACATTGATTGCGTTTAAAAAGTATATTGGTTATCATAAATATTCATTATTAGTGATTGCCCTTTTAGTTGCAGTTAGTACGGGGGTAAATTTATGGGGAACCTATTCAATTAAAACAGTTGTCAATAAATATATCTTAGTTCAAGATTTTCAAGGATTATTTAGTTTTATTATTTTAATGGCCATAATTTATTTTATTGGTGCTAGTGCAACGGCAATCTATAAGCAAATAATGGTGCGTACAGCTGCTAAGATTACTAAAGAAATTCGACGTGATCTGTTTAATAAAATGCAAAAACTGCCAATTCAATATTTTGATCAAAATAGTCATGGTAATATTATGAGTCGTTTTACTAATGATCTAGATACAATTCAAGATGCTTTAAATAATAGTTTTGATAATGTGATTCAAAGTTTTATTATGATCGTGGGAACATTAATATTGATTTTTGTTTTAAATTGGCAATTATCATTAATCGTGTTAACTTCGATGATCATTATGTATTTATTAATTCAGTATCTAAGTAAACGAAGTAAATATTATTTTAAAAAACAAATGGATGCCATGGGTAATTTAAATGGTTTTGTCGAAGAAATGGTTGATGGTGTTAAAGTTGTTAAGGTCTTTAATCATGAAGAAAAAAATATTGAAGAATTTGACAAACGCAATCAGGCATTACAGTTTGCAGCCAGTGAAGCTTTAACATTTTCGGGACGGACGATTCCTAGTGTTGTTAGTATATCTTATTTAAACTATGCAATCGTTGCTTGTATTGGTGGTTTCATGACGATTGAGAAAATGATGGATCTAGGAAGTTTATCATCGTATTTGGTATTTGTGAGGCAAATTGCGATGCCAATAAATCAATTTACACAGCAGCTGAATTTTATCTTGGCAGCGATGGCTGGGGCTGAAAGAATCTTTGCTATGATCGATGAAAGTGAAGAAATAGATGAAGGTATGGTAACACTAACTGCAGTTGAAAAAGACAAAGATGGAATCTTGCATGAATGTAATTATCATACTGGTTTATGGGCCTGGCGACATCCACGGCTTGATGGTACGATTGAATTAGTTGAACTTCAAGGTGATGTTCGTTTTAATGATGTTGTTTTTGGTTATAATGAAAATCAGGAAATTTTAAAGGGCATTAGTTTGTTTGCAAAACCGGGACAAAAAATTGCTTTTGTCGGTAATACTGGTGCTGGTAAAACAACGATCATCAACTTAATTAATCGTTTTTACGATATTTCTAAAGGAAGTATTACTTATGATGGAATCGATGTTAAATTAATAAAAAAAGATGACTTGCGTCATTCGATTGCAATTGTTTTACAAGATACGCATTTATTTACGGGAACGATAGCTGATAATATTCGCTATGGTAAATTAGATGCTTCGCTAGATGAAGTAAAAGAAGCAGCTAAATTAGCTAATGCTGATAGTTTTATTCGTCGTTTACCTGATGGTTATGATACCTGGTTAAGCGGTGACGGGGCCAATTTATCTCAGGGACAACGGCAATTATTAGCGATTGCCAGAGCGGCAATTGCCAATCCGCCAGTACTGATCTTAGATGAAGCGACTAGTTCGATTGATACGAGAACTGAAAAATTAATCGAACAGGGAATGGATCGCTTAATGGAAAATCGAACAGTTTTTGTCATTGCTCATCGTTTATCAACGGTCCGTCATAGTGATGCAATCATGGTCTTAGATCATGGTAAGATCATTGAACGAGGTGGTCACGAAGAATTATTGAAACAAAAAGGCCGTTATTATAAGTTATATACCGGACAGTTTGAATTAGAATAAGCAAAAAAATAGTTCATAGCTAAGCATATGAACTATTTTTATTAATGAAACATATCTTTTTTCATGAAAATGATCGTAGCAATCACACAGGCAATAACGGCAATTAAAGTTGGAAACCACCATACGGCTACTGGAAGACCCGTTACATTCATTCCATAAAAGCTAAAAATGATATTCGGAATGGCCATAACGATTGTAATTACAGTTAAAACTTTCATGACAATATTTAAGTTATTAGAAATAACTGATGCAAAAGCATCCATTGTACCTGATAA
>NZ_JAGHEW010000199.1 GCF_017889095.1 Thomasclavelia sp.
AATTGATAATCCTTGCAGACAAATAAAACTAGAAAAAACTATTTTAATGATTATATTTCTAGACAAATTTATTCCTAGTTAATCAACATATTTTTTGATAAGTAGCTCTTAATAAATCTTAACAAAAGTAAAATGAATTGACAGACAATAAATATTTTCGATAAAATCAAATTAGCTTAAGCTAACCTAAAAAAGATGTTGAGGACACAAAAATGAAAAAACTTTGGAATAATAAAATGCTTAAAACTTTTGTAATTATAGACAGTATTTGGTTGATTGGAATTTTGATTAATTATTGGATTTTTAAAGATTTTGTCAGTATACCATATATTGGATTATTTATTTTTTCAAATATTTGCATTTATATTGGATTACGTGATGATAAGTGATAATATCAATAAATAGCTATATTGTTGATACGGATTAATGGTATTTTCAAAAGTATTTATTTTATCAATACAATTATAAAGACAGTTGACAATTTTTGTTAACTGTCCTTATAACATATAAAAAAGATATTATCGTAAGTTTTATTTATAATATTTATTGATTGTAACATAAGTTAAAAAACATCGAAATTAATGATATATGGATATTTTAAAGCTAAAAATCTTGAGTTAAAACTCAAGATCAAAGAATATTTTCATGTTTTAAAGCATTAATGATGCCATCATTTAAAATATCATCAGTAATATAAGTTGCTTTTTCTTTTAATATAGCAACTGCATTACCCATGGCAATTGCATGACCTGCGTTTCTAAACATCGCTAAATCATTATAACCATCACCAAAAGCATAAACATTTTCTTTACTGATTTTAAAATGATCCATTAAATACTTGATACCATCGCCTTTATCAAAACCAATCGTTGAACAATCACAAGAACCATGACCACCATGATCATTGATAACTAGATCATCTTTAAATAATGAAATTAATTGATCACGTTTTTCTAATGTTGGATAAAAAAGATCAAAAGTATAATAGTTATCAAAACTATACCCTTCCTTGATCCGCTCATTTCCATATTCTTGTTTTACTTCATTGATTTGCTGTCTATTTAAATTATAAGTACAAGAATATTCATCGCTTACAAACATTGCTCCACAATCAAGTTGTTTAACTTTTGTTTGATAATTTTCAATTTCCTGTTTTGTTAAAACTTTACCAAATATTTTTTCATCATTATAAATAATATAACGACCATTACAAGCAACATAACCACTAATTAAATCTTTAAACAATCCTTTAGCATAAAAAGGAGCTCGTCCTGTACAAATAAACGTTAAATAACCCATTTCTTTTAACCTTTTTAAAGCTTCTAAATTACTTTCAGGAATCTTTCCTTTTATCGCTAAAGTACCATCAATATCAAAAAAGAACATTTTATTCAATCCATATCACCATCCTCAAATAATATTTAAGCATATATTAATAAACGATACAACCATTTAAGAAAGTAAATAATTTTTACAGGTTTGAGTTTTTTTCACACATTGTTTTGATTATTTGATTTTATTTATTGATTAGACTAAAGTTGTAAAAAGGAGGAGAGTGAATGATTAAAAATGCATTATTAAGCATTAAGAAAAACGTGGGGAGAAGTTTATTATTATTGTTTTTGATGTTTATTATTTCCAATTTAATTATTGCTGGTTTATCAATCCAATCAGCATCATTACAATCAATCAGCCAAGTGCGTACTTCTTTAGACAGTGAAGTAACATTTTCTTATCAAATGCAAAATTTAATGAAAAAGCGTGAAAAAGGGGCTTCAATGGAAGATACTTTAGAAGATATCACGGTGGAAATGGCCGATTCTTTAAAAGATCTTAAATATGTAGAAAACTATAATTATACTTTAAGTATTGGCGCTACTAGTGATCAAATTAATCCGGTGGAAATGACCACAAATAATGGTGAAATTAATATTAGACCAGAAAATGAAAATATGAAAGAAGCGGATTTTACAATCGTTGGTAATACCACAATGACCTATCTATCCAATTTTGAAGAAGAAAATTATGTTTTAAGTTCCGGGCGATTATTAACTAATGAAGATGTAAATAGCCAAAACTGTGTTATTGAAGCAACTCTTGCCAGTGATAATGACCTTCAAGTTGGTGATACCATTAGTTTTAAAGCTACAAATGATGAAACTAAAACAGTTACTTTAACGATCATTGGGATTTATACAATTGAAGCTAGTAATCAAATGGGTGATATGATGAGTAATCGTCAAAATCCAATTAATCAAATTTATACTGATTTATCGGTTGCTCAAAGTTTAAATGGTGATGAACAAAAAATTTCTAGTGCTACTTATTATCTCGATGATCCTGATCATATTGATGCTTTTATTGAACTGGCAAAATCATCAACGGATATTGATTTTGAAACTTATAGCTTAAATGCCAATGATGGCATTTATCAACGCACTATTTCTTCTTTAGAAAATATGCAACAATTTGCAACTATCTTTTTAATTGTCGTTGTTATTGCTGGTGGAATCATTCTTTGTTTAATTCTAGTATTAACGATGCGTAATCGTTTCTATGA
>NZ_JAGHEW010000200.1 GCF_017889095.1 Thomasclavelia sp.
AGTTACAGTCAGCCGCGTTTAGCCACTTCGCTACTCCTCCATCATGGTGCCGGCTAAAGGACTTGAACCCTCAACCTACTGATTACAAGTCAGTTGCTCTACCAATTGAGCTAAGCCGGCTTTATTTTCTTTTAAATGGTGGAGGTTAACGGGCTCGAACCGCTGACCCTCTGCTTGTAAGGCAGATGCTCTCCCAACTGAGCTAAACCTCCTCGAACACTGCCCTATTAATATACCAAACAATTTTTAATTGGTCAATACTTTTTTGTAACTTTTTTAATTTTTTTATATTTTTTTCTCCATTCATCCCTAAAAGCTTCAATTTATTAAATCAAGTTATTAAGATAAGTCACGATTTTGGAAATTCTTTATTATCTTCTAGTCTTTTCCAGCTACAATATGATAAAATAGATATAAGAAGTTCGTTTTTTATAGAAAGGTGGTATTTTATGAGAACTTATCATGCAAATGAAATCGGTAACGTCGCTGTTTTAGGTCATTCTGGCTGCGGTAAAACCAGTATTGTTGAAGCAATGGCTTATCGAAGCGGGTTAATTGGCCGCACTGGCAACGTTAGCGAAGGAAACACTCTAAGCGATTACAGCGAAGAGGAAATAAACAGAAAATCATCAATTAACTTATCTGTTATTCCAGTAGAATGGAATAATTGTAAAATTAATTTAATTGATGTTCCTGGGACTTTTGATTTTGTCGGAGAATGCGAAGCCGCATTAAGCGTTTGTGAATCCGCATTGATCATTGATCCAGCAACAGCTGGAATTAGTGCTGGAACTAAACAAGCTATGTTTAAAGCTCGTGACAAAGCAAAAATAATTTATATCAACGGGCTAGATAATCCTAATAGTGATTACCCTACTAAATTACAACAATTAAAAGATACTTATGGTAAGGCAATTGCCCCAATTCAAGTTCCAATCATGGAAAATAATAAAATGATTGGATATGTAAATGTAGCTAAAATGGAAGGTCGTTTCTTTGACGGTGATCACACTGTAGCTGGTGATATTCCTGAAGAATTAATGGATGAAGTTTTACCAATCAAAGAAATGATCGATGAAGCGGTTGCTAATACAAGTGATGAATTATTGGAAAAATACATTAATGAAGAACCATTTACTAAAGATGAAATTTCTTTAGCATTACGTCAAGGGGTCATGTCTAAAGAATTAATTCCGGTATTATGTGGTACTGATCAAATCGGAATCCAAATTATCTTAAATTCAATGGTTGCTTTCTTTAGTGCTGCTGGTGATATGTCTAATTCATTGATCGTTAATAATATTGATAAAAATGAAGAAGAAATTATCGGCTATGATGAAAGCTTACCAGCTAGTATCTTTATCTTTAAAACGATTGCTGATCCATTTGTTGGTCGAACATCATTATTTAAAGTTGTAACTGGTACTGTTTATAGTGGTAGTTCATTATATAATGTTAAAGCTAAAGAAGTTGAAAAAATCACTAAATTATATCAGCCTGTTGGTAAAGATTTAGTGCCAGTTGACTGCTTACACGCTGGTGACATTGGTGCTTTAACTAAATTAGCTTATAGTAAAACTAATGATACTTTATGTATTGCGGGATATCAAATTATTGTTCCAGAAATTGAATTTTCTACTCCTTACTATGGTAAAGCTATCGTACCAGTAGGAAAGAGCAATGAAGAAAAAATCGCTAATGCAATCAATAAATTATTAGAAGAAGATCTAACTTTGAAATTTAATCCTAATAGTGAAACTAAACAACAATGTATTTATGGAATCGGTGATATTCATTTAGATACCATGTTAAATAAATTAAAAAATAAATTCAAAGTCGAAGCTACATTAGAAGATATTAAGATTCCATATCGGGAAACAATTAGAAAATCAGTTACCCAAAGAACTCGTTATAAAAAACAATCAGGTGGTCATGGTCAATTTGGTGAAGTTGAAATCACTTTTGAACCAACTCACGATTATGACCAGTCGTATGTTTTTGAAGAAAAAGTATTTGGTGGTGCTGTCCCTAAATCTTATTTCCCTGCCGTTGAAAAAGGTTTGATTGAAAGTGTTAAAAGTGGTGTTTTAGCCGGATATCCAGTTTTAGGAATCAAAGCTACTTTGATCGATGGTTCATATCATACTGTTGATTCATCAGAAATGGCTTTTAAAACAGCTACGATCATGTGCTTTAAAGAAGCAATTCCTAAAGCAACCCCTGCTTTATTAGAACCATATATGAAAATGAAAGTTATCGTTGATGAAGCTTATACTGGTGATATCATGAGCAATTTCAATACCAAACGGGCTCGTGTTATCGGTAGTGATGTTTTAAACGACGGTTTAATCAAAATTGTTGCTGAAGCACCAATGCGTGAAGTAATGAACTATGCCGTTGATTTACGTTCAATCACTCAAGGACAAGGTGTCTTTGAAATGGAATTTTTAGATTATGAATTTGCTGGTGAAAATGTCGTTCGCGAAGTTGTAAAGAAATAGAATTAATATTTACCAAAAAAAACAATGATTGAAAGCTTTAATTATAATTGCAAAAATGCTATTATATAAACTGAAATGGGGGTAAATATGAATATTTTAGTTTGTGGCGGTACTGGATATATCGGCAGTCATATTTGTGTAGAATTATTAGAAGCTGGATATGATGTAGTCGTGATTGATGATTTTTCAAATTCCAAACCAGAAGTATTAACTTATATCAAAGAAATAACCGGTAAAGAAGTTAAATTTTATGAATTTAATATTTTAGATGAAGCAAAAACTGAAGCTGTTTTCAAAGAAAACAAACTAGACGCTGTAATTCACTGTGCTGCTTTTAAAGCTGTTGGTGAATCAATGGAAAAACCAATTGAATACTATACTAACAACTTAATGACTACTTTGATTGTTAGTAAGATGATGAAAAAATATAACGTTAATCAAATCGTCTTTTCATCAAGTGCAACTGTTTATGGTGATCCTGAAGTTGTCCCAATTACTGAAGATTGTAAACTAGGTGATACAACTAATCCTTACGGTACTAGTAAAGCAATGATGGAAAGAATCTTAACTGACGTTCAACATGCTTGTCCAAATATGTCAGTTTCTTTACTTCGTTACTTCAATCCAATTGGTGCTCATGAATCAGGTTTATTAGGTGAAGATCCTAAAGGTATTCCTAATAACTTAATGCCTTATATCATGAAAGTAGCAACTGGTGAACTTGAATGTCTAGGAGTTTTTGGTGATGACTATGATACTCATGATGGAACTGGTGTTCGTGATTACATTCATGTAGTTGATCTAGCTAAAGGCCATGTTAAAGCTATTGAACATTATCAAGCACCTGGAGTACATATTTGTAATTTAGGTACTGGTACTGGTTATAGCGTTTTAGATTTAGTTAAAACATTCCAACGAGTAAATAACGTTACCGTAAAATACGAAATCAAAGATCGTCGTCCTGGTGATATTGCAACATGCTATGCTGATCCTTCAAGAGCTAAACAGGAACTTGACTGGCAAGCAACTAAAGGTATTGAAGAAATGTGCCGGGATACTTGGAACTATGCACTAAAACATAAATAAAAGGATATGAAATGACATATCCTTTTTTATAAGTTGTTTTTAGTTAATATTTTTGTTATGATATAGTAGTATTTTATGGAGGCTAATGATGGAAAAAATAAAAAAATTATGGAAAGAAATTAGCATCTTTGGGATAGTATTAGTAGTTTTTATCGGTCTGATTGTTTATCGTAAGATCGTTTTCGTTGAATATACGACTATTTCTCAAAGCGAACTAGTTGAAAAAGTTGATGATGGTGATAGTTTCGTTGTTGTAATTGGCAATAATAGCGATACGACAACTTTATCATATCAAGAAACAATGTCTAAATTTGTAGAAAATCACCGCAGTGAAAAACTATATTATGTTGATATCTCTGAAGATGAAAATTATGGCAACTGGTTAGAAGAAAAATTAGACATTACTGATTCTACGATACCGCAAACAATTGTTTTTAAAGACGGTAAAGTTAAACAAAGCCGTACAGGTGCTATTTCATATTATCGATTAACTCAGTTATATAAATAAAAGATTGTTGACTAACCAACAATCTTTTTATTATTTTACATAAACTCGTTCTACTCGTTTACTAATTAAACAAATAATTTCATAAGGAATTGTATCCAATTCCTTAGCCATGCTGGCAAGACTAATGTGTTCTCCAAAGATTTCTACTTGATCACCAGCTTTGATCGTTTCATCAACGCGAACCATCATTTGATCCATACAAACACGACCAACTATTTCATAATATTTACCAGCGATATATACTTTACGTCCCTGATTTTTTCTAATTAAACCATCAGCATAACCAATCGGAATGGTGGCAATATATTCATCTTCATTAGCCGTGTAAATAAGTCCATAACCGACTTGTTCCCCTTTTTTGATTTGTTTAACTAACGAAACTTTTGAATACAACGACATAACCTGTTTATATTCATCGCTTTCTTGACCTGCGGGATCAATACCATACATCACAATGCCAATTCTACCTAAATTAGAACCAGTATCATGATGATAAGTCATTGCTGCACTGTTACAACAATGGATATATTTAAATTGATGATCACCAACTAAACGATAAAACATTTCTCGCTGTTTTTCAAACGCTTCTCTTTGACCATCGGCAGTAGCATAATGAGTAAAAATTCCATCTAAAACAAACTTATTACGATCAATCGCCGCTAATAATTCATCTAATTCTTCTTTAGAAGTTAGTCCAATGCGATGCATTCCAGTATCTAATTTAATATGGACTTTAAGCGGTTTATCATCAATCAATGAAGTTAGATGATGCATATATTCAAGCGAGATCATCGTTAATGTAATATCATATTTGATTGCTAAATCAATTTCTTCTTTAGTTGTCGGTACCGCTCCTAAAACTAATATCCCCTTTTCAATTCCTAATTCTCTTAATTCAATCGCTTCTGGTAATGTTGCTACCGCAAACATTTCAATATAATCAATATCTTTAATATACTTAGCTACTTCATGATAACCATGACCATAAGCATCAGCCTTGATAACCGCCATTAATGGACGTTTAAATTTATGATAAACAGTTTCAATATTGTCTTTTAAATACTTTAAATTAATCTTTGCGTATGTATCCCTATATAAACTCATAACTTACTCCTTTGCCCTTCTAGTATAATCCAATCTACCCTGGAATTCAAACATTTTTAAACTATGTATTAGAGGCATTGCCTCTATTTTAAATTAGATGATTGCATACTGCTGATGACACTAACCATTTCATCTTTATCAAGGTCTTGAGAATAAACTTTACATAAAACCCCTGATTTCATCATCATTAATTCGCCATCATTATAAAAAGCAACCCCATCAACTAAATCAATTGCTTCCCCACTAACATTTTCCACTACAATACTGTCACTAGCTTCAACCGGTGTTTCTATAACTGTAAAGCTTTTATCACCGGTAAATTTTAAAATATGATTAGTTGTTCCATCAATCGTTGATACTTCTTCACTATCCAAGGTTGACCCCATCAATGCAATTGGATATAACGGTAAATCGCTGCTAGCTGATGAATATTCAGTTTTAGCACTTTCTAAAACTTCTTTTTCATTAAAAGCATCCGAATTTAAATCAATATCGGTTTTAAATTCAGTAAACTCAGCTGTAATAATTTCAGCATCTTCTTTATCTAAGACCGTTACCTGTTTAGGTGCTAATGATTTATCAAAAACCATTTCCTGCATCGCAATCCGACTATCATTTGGATAAGTAACCTCACTTCTTACCTGATAACCATCTTTTATTTTTTCAACTTCTCCTTTTTCCAATAATTCAATCAATGATTGATAAATATAAGGTTTTGGTGAGTTGTTAGGCCATTCACTTTGAAATTTAAAAATTTGATTTAAAGTCGGTGTCAACACAAATACTCCATCACCGTTTTTAATAATTATCTGTGACTGATTCAAAGCCTTATCATATAACTCTACTTTATAATATTCATTATTATCATTACTTAAATAACTAACGTTGACAAGATAACTTTTTAACTCATCATTTTCCACCATTTCCATATTACAAGTAAGTGTATATTTATCATACGCTTTCACTTTTTCAATCGTCTTATCTAAAGATGTATCTTTAAATTTAAAAAAGACCAGTGTGGCAATAACAGCGACAACCATCACCGAAATACCAATATAAATTTTTTTCAATTTTACACCCCCACTAATAAAATATGTAAAAATTACAATAATATGTATAAAGATATTTTATTGGGATAGAATTTAATAAGGAGGATGTAGATAATGAATATATTACAAAAAATATCATTAGTATTAACAATTATCGGTGCTCTAAATTGGGGTCTTATCGGTTTATTTAATTTTAATTTAGTCGATACGATCTTTGGTGTTGATAGTTTTTTATCAATGTTGATATATATCTTAGTTGGAATTGCCGGTATTATTAATATTATGTTACTATTTACAGATTTAGATACTAAATAAAAATGAGGAGTTAATTACTCCTCAAAGACAAATGGAGTCATTTCTCCATTTTTTTTATTGATCCGAATTCGGTTTTTTACCATCTTTAACATCGGAATATCATGAGTAGAATCTGAATAAGCATAAGAATTTTCATAATCAATCGTCATGTTTAAATCATTGATTACTTGATTTAAACGAACTACTTTTTGTCCATCCTTACAGTTTTTTCCAATCATTTTACTAGTATATTTACCATCAATGATCTTAGTCTTTGTTCCTAATATTCCATCAACTGGCAAATCACAAAAACGCAAATAACCTTCAATCGATGCTGAACAAATATAAACCATATAGCCTTCAGCTTTTTTTTGCTTTAATTCAGCGACTACATTAGGATAATATTTAGGAACTAAACAAGTTTGATAAAAATCATTTAGCTCTTGTTCATTTAATTTATCCATGGGAAATAACCAGGCACTTTTAGCTCTTTGAAAACTAACAATCTTAAGTAAATATAAACCAAATAAAACGGCTACTTTAATTAAACGCCACGATGATAAAGGATGTTTTTTTAGATAATATTTTAATAATGCCTGCCCAGAATCACCATGAATCAAAGTATCATCAAAATCAAAAAAAGCAAATTTTTGTTTCATTAAGCAATCTCCAAAGCAATTTCCATCATTGCAGTAAATGTTTGTTCTCTTTCTTTAGCGGTTGTTTCTTCACTGCTTACCAAAGAATCCGATACCGTTAATAATGTTAAAGCTTCTTTATTATAATAAGCTGCTATAGCAAACAGAGCATAAGTTTCCATTTCCACACCCAGACAGCCCATTGAAGCCCATTTTTGATTACAATCTTTATCCACGTGATAAAAAATATCCGAAGAAACGACATTTCCAACATGAAAATCTACTTTCTTTTTACGAGCCTGTCCAACTGCCTGTTCTAGTAAATTAAAACTAGAAATCGCACTATAAGTTCCTGGCAGTTGATACTGATGAGCAAAATTGGAATCTGTACAAGCCCCTTGAACAATAATAATATCGCGTAATTTAATTTCTGGTTTAAGCGCTCCACAAGAACCAATTCGAATTATTCTTTCGACACCATAATGGTTAAATAATTCATGACAATAAATTCCAATTGAAGGCATTCCCATTCCCGAACCCATGATAGAAACTTCTTTTCCATGATAAGTTCCCGTATAACCTAACATATTTCTAACAGTATTAAATTCTTTTACATTTTCTAAATAAGTTGTCGCTAAAAACTTCGCCCGTAACGGATCACCAGGCATTAAAACAGTTTTAGCGATTTCACCAGGACTAGCCTGATTATGTGGTGTTGCCATTTTATTCCCTCCTAATCTTGTTTAACTAAACCATCTTTAAAATAATAATATGTTTCTTTTTCTAACGGATCACTTAATTTTTCTCCAGAAACAGCTGCAATTAAATTATCTAAATATTTATCAACATCATTAACTCCCAGTTGAGCAAAGTATCCATCTAAGACTACAAATGGTCCAAAACCATAATCATCTTGATTAAAATCAATGATATTTTCAATAATTTGATCATAAGCCGCTTTTACTTCAACTAAAGTTTCCCGATTATCCATATCATATTCAACAATTTTCATGTGCTCACCAAATTCTTCTTTTATTATTGGTAAGCCATTATCAGTAAAATTCTGGCAATTAGCACAGCCTTCTAGATAAAAATAATATAGTGTATAAGTATCTGTGTATTCTCTTTTTTCTTCTTTACAACCAATTAATGTGATCATTAAAACTAAGATCATTACTAATTTAATTATTCTTTTCATATTGCACCTCATAGTCATTATACCCTAAATCCATCTTTAGTAAAAGCTTGTTTTAGTTTAAAACGTAAATCACTAATTTTAACTTATTCACCAAAAAATCCAGTTATTATTAAATAACTGGAAGATATTGAGCTATTTTATCTTGATTGATTACAAACGGTAAATAAATCAAAACATTTATAATCAATAATCCTATTTGTAATAATAAACCCGTTATCCCTGAAGATAAATAACCAGAAATTAAAATCGGTGTTGTCCATGGCAGCTGTACACCATTAGTCAGCCAAACCAGACCTAATGCCATACTAGAATAAGCTATAATGGTATTAACAATTGGACATAAAATAAAGGGAATCATTAATTTCATATTTAAAATAATCGGCAACCCATAAACAAGCGGTTCATTAATATTAAAGATTGCTGGCACTAAAGAAATTTTAGCAATTTGTTTATTACCATGATCTTGACAAATAAATAAAGCAATGATCAATGCCATTGTTGAACCACAACCGCCTAAATGTGTGTATTGTGACTGAAAACTTTGCGTAATAATATGTGGTGGCATCTTTCCTTGATTAATCGCTAAAAGATTTTCAAGTGAAAAAGTCATTAAAACCGGTGTCATAACTGAATTAAAGATATATGTTCCATTAAAACCGAAAAACCAAAACAAACTAATTCCCATATTAACAATGACCAATGAAATAAGATGCCCACCAAGATTCTTTAACGGTAAAGTAATCATGCATTGAATAAATTCAGGAATAGTTATTTTAAAAATACCATCACTAACAAAACGTATCATTAAAATAAAAATGATCAAGATCATATCAGGAATTAACACTTCAAAACTTCTAATAACATCATCTGGTATTTGAGGAATCATTTTTATTCGTAGATTCAATGAATTAATTTTATGTAATAAAAAGGGTATTAATATAGCTACGATCATCGCTAAAAATATATTGTTGCTACTTAAATACTTAACGTCAATCATTTCAGTTTGATCAAAGAGAGTTACTGGACATAAAGCTAAATAACTAAGTAATGTTAATACCATTCCATTGATTTTTTCTAACGTATATTGAATGCATGCTTCATAGCTAATAGAAATAACGATAAACAAAGCAATATAATTATAAAACGCATTAATGATCATTGGAATGATCGTTACATAAACAATTCCTAAA
>NZ_JAGHEW010000019.1 GCF_017889095.1 Thomasclavelia sp.
GCTGTAATAGCGATATCAATTGTTTCTAAATCCCGCATTTCCCCAACTAAGATTACTTCAGGAGCTTCTCTTAAAGCCGCCCGTAAAGCGGAAACATAGTTTTCAGTATCATGAAAAACTTCACGTTGAGAAACGATACTTTTATTATGTGAATGCAAATATTCAATCGGATCTTCAATTGTAATAATATGGGTATTACGATTTTGATTGATTTGATCAATGATACACGCTAAAGTTGTCGATTTACCGCTACCAGCTGGTCCAGTAACTAAAACCATCCCTTTTTTTTGCATTGCCAGATCGCAAATGACTTTAGGAATATGCATCTCGTTAGGATCTGGTAATTGGAAACGAACAATTCTTAATACAGCTGCACATGAATTACGCTGACGATAAGCATTAACACGAAAACGTCCCACTTGAGGAATTGAAAAAGAAAAATCATCATCGCCTGAAAGTAAAAACTGTTCAAAATGATCATTTCCGGCCAACTGATAAATATCCCGAATCATCGTTTCAGTGTCTTGAGGCATTAATCTTTCTTCATTATATTTAACGATTTTACCATCTATTTTGATTGCACATGGTGAACCGGCTACAATAAAGATATCTGACGCTCCTTTTTCAACAACTTCTTTTAATAATTCTTTAATATCCATTTTATTCCTCCAAATTTATCGTTTTTAAACTGACAATTTCTAAATTATTCATTTCCACTTTAAAGGTTAATTGTAATTGCTGGGTTTCATTAATTTGATCACTAATACAATAAAGATTTTCATCTTCAAGATAATCAATTTGATCATTTTCTAAATCATTGATATCTAACTGGTAAAACTTTTGCAATAAACGACTTTCACTTTGGTAATAGCTTTCACTAAATTCAATTTGTCGTAAAGTGGCATGATAATAAGAATTAGCTTTTAAATAAGCTAAAACAGCTAAAATACACATGACCAGGATGACAAAGATCATAAAAATCGAAGTAGTACCAATACTTAAACGAATGGGATTATTTTTTTTATTCATTTGCCTTACCTCCTAAAACAAAAGGCAGTTCACTAATCACTTGTTCATTGCTTTTGATTACAACTTTGCCTTCAAGATGGTCATTACTATAAATAATTTCTAAATTCCCACTTTGATAAGTATTTTGATCAACTTGTTTAACTGTAAAAAGTTCATCAACTAATTTATCTGGATAGGCTTGCATCGTTTCAATCATACTTTGAGCGACTAACAAATCATCTTGTAAGGCTGTTGCCTGGACTTGTTTATTTTTAGCTTCTACAATAAAAGCAGCACATACTGTAGCTCCAAAAGCAAAAAAGAGGATCACAATGATCAGTTCCATTAAAAACGAAAATGAATGTACTTTAGTCTTCATAATAATCTCCTATCCATGTAAATAAATACTTAAATCCTTTTCTTGATTATCTTTGCCAACAGTAAACTTTAATAAACGATCATTTTGTTCAACTGCAAAATAATCCAAAGCAAACAGTTTATCCCCTTTGGAAAAATCAACCTGATATTCATTAGTAACATATAATTCTTTTAAATACCCATCACTATAATAAATATAAGTAGTCGTTCGATCATTTACTAAACGTAAACAATCTTTACTATCTACTATAACATTATCCTCACTTTTCAAGCGATTATTTAAATACGCTAATGGAGTAGTTAGCATATCTTCACTTTCACAGGCCTGGCTAATCATTTGATAACCGCGAATCTCATAAGTAATGATAAAAAACGAACCAATTACAAATAGTAAAAATAATGAAAGTGAAAAAATAATATGAATATTTTCATGCCTATTCATAATTTTGCTCCTTTTGCCATACTTCAACTAACGGTTTTAAATTATCGCCTTCATAATAATAAACAATCTGATAATCATCTTCATTTAAAAGCAGACCATAGTTTTCTTTTAAATACTCGATATTTGGAGGATAACGTCCTTCAATGCTGTAACATTTTAAACATAATTGATTAATTGTATCTTCTATTCTTGTTAGATCTTCTTTTCGAGAATAATTAAATGCTTGATCAAAGCTATAAATTGCTCCCCACAAGATTAGAATAACAATCATTATTTTTAATCCATTTTTCATTTCTAGCCTCCTTATAATGAAGACATGATGCTAATTAATGGCAACATTACTGATAATAAAATAATTCCCACTACAAGTGAAAGCAAAGCAACGATTGATGGTTCGATAATATTTAAAAAACGACTGATAGCTTCACTAACTTCTTCTTGAAACTGATTTGCCAGTTTAGTCATAACTTGATCTATTTGCCCGGTTTTAAAACCAACTTGGATCATATTTAAAGACATTCCCTGATAAATTTGATATCGTTTAATTACGGTGACAAAATCATCTCCGGCTTCTAGATCCTGATTACATTTCTCTAACTGTTTTTGCAGTTTAACATCGTCTACTAGTTTTGGAACAAATTTCATTGCTTCTTGTAAATCATAACCACTAGCGACAAATAATGACAAGGCATAAGTAATCTGAGCTTTATTTAAAGCATTGGATAATTTTTTAGTTAAAAAAGATTTTTGGACAAAATTAGTCAAGACATTAATATGTTTAATTCTTGAATATAAATAACTAATTATAATGATAACTACAATTATTGCCAGGACAATAAAACACCCTAAAGAAAAGATTTGGCCAAATTCCATAAATGTATTTGCAAACGCAGATAAATCACTACCTAAATTACGTAACACATTTTGGAAAACCGGTAAAACTTTAAACACGATTACCCCTACGACAACTACCATCATAATTAATAAAATAAGCGGAAAAGTCAAAGCCTGCTTTAATTTACTAGTAATATCATCAATTCGATAATAATATTCACTTAATGATTTCATTACTTCATCAAGATTACCGCTAGCTTCACCAACACTAATTAAATTATTCATATAATCATCAAAAGCCTGGCTTTTTTCAATTGCTTCACTAAAACTATATTGATCATCTAAATAAGTGGTTAATTGATCAAGAACTGTTTTTATATTTTTATTATCAATTTCTTCATTGATCATTGTTATTCCCTGGTGTAAGCTAAAACCAGAATTTAAAATCATTGCCATCTGTAAACAGAAAATATATTTTTCACTTACTGTTAGTTTCATTTCTTATCTCCTTTAATAATACAATGTTTGAACATACTGTCCATCATAATCATATTTGGAACTGGCAAAAGTAGGATCCATGATCGTCCATGTTTTTTGATCAATAAAGATATCGGGATTTACCCAGCCTTTTCCTTCTAAATAAACTTCCACCCAGGAATGATATTCGTCTTTATCCGTTCCTCCACAAATAAGCCGGGATGGAATGTGATTGATTCTAAGCATCGCCACCATCATTGAAGCATAGTCAAAACAAATTCCTTTTTTTTCTTTTAATAACGATTCCAAATCAGGTATTAAATATTGCTGCTTGGCAAGTTTGGCTTTATCATCATCATAAGTTAAATAACCAGCAACATATTCATAGATGGTCTTGATTCGTGTTAAATCATCATCATCGTCTTTTACAACATCGATTGCTACTTCAGTAATAGTATCACCTGGATAATAATTAACTAAAATATTAGGATATAAAAAAGGGCTTAATTCATTATCTAGTTTGACAGCGACATCAATGCTTTGTTTAATTGCATATTTAGTTCCTTCAATATTTTCTAGAATTTTAATTGTATAAGTACCATCACCTAGCTGCAAAGGATAGCTAGTTCCTTTTTCACTAGTTAGATCATAATTATATTTAGTTTCTCCTAAACTAATTTGAATTTTTATTTTAGTTGTAACATTGCTTTTTAAATAACCAATGATATACCCTTGATTAACATTCGAATAATCAATCATTGCCACATCACTATCCAAAATAGCCGTGCCACTGTTTTGAGGATATAAAATATCATCAAGCGTATAACTAGCAGAAGCCGGATAGTCACTAGGATACTTTTGATCATCTTCACTTGAACAGCCAGTTAGAAGACAAGATAATACTATGATAAATAGAACTATTTTTTTTGACATTATCTAATCCTCCTTAGCCCTAATTATACACTTATTTGAATTTGATGAAAATATTAAAAATGTGATAATTTTAAGATTAATAAATAAAAAAAACACCATATCGAATGATATGATGTTTAGTCCATTTCAATAGCACCAGTATATAACTGATAATATTTTCCTTTTTCTTTAATTAATGTTTCATGGTTACCACGTTCAATGATATGACCTTGTTCCAAAACCATGATACAATCACTATTTTTGATTGTTGATAAACGATGGGCAATGACTAGAGTAGTTCTACCTTCCATCAAGCCGTCCATACCAGCTTGAACTAATGCTTCAGTTCTAGTATCAATTGATGAAGTAGCTTCATCTAAAATCAATGCTGGTGGGTTGGCAACGGCCGCTCTGGCAATGGCAATTAGCTGTCTTTGCCCTTGTGATAAGTTAGCTCCATCACCAGTTAACATCGTGTTATAACCATCAGGTAAGTGTTTGATAAACTGACTGGCACTAGTTAATTCAGCCGCTGCAATACATTCTTCATCAGTAGCTGACAAACGGCCATAACGGATATTATCCATTACTGTACCAGTAAATAAATGCGTGTCTTGTAAAACGACTCCTAATGAACGTCTTAAATCAGCTTTTTTAATTAATTTAATATCGATACCATCATAAGTGATCGTCCCTTTTTGAATATCATAGAAACGGTTGATCAAGTTAGTGATCGTTGTTTTACCAGCTCCTGTTGCCCCAACAAAAGCAATTTTTTCTCCTGGATTGGCAAATACATTAATACCATGTAAAACCATCCGATCATCATTATAACCAAAATCAACATTTTCTAACTTCAAGTCACCTTCCATTTTAACTAATTCAATTTCACCATTACTACGAGGATGGCGCCAAGCCCAATGACCAGTTCGTTCTTTTGTTTCCACCATTTGACCATCAACGTATTTAACGCGGCATAAAGTAACGATTCCTTGATCATCTTCACTTTCTTGATCTAACAGATCAAAAATTCTTTTAGCCCCAGCTTGTGCCATAGCAATTGAATTTAATTGCATCGAAACTTGACCAATTGGCTGGTTAAAGTTTTTATTTAATGTCATGAATGCAACTAATGTACCGATTGTTAGTGAACTATCAATACCGCTTAAAGCAATCACAGCCCCAATAATAGCACAAATGATATATGACATATTACCAACTTGAATCGTAACTGGCATTAAGACATTGGCAAATTTATTAGCCTGGTATGAACTTTCCCGAAGTTCTTCATTAATTTCTCTAAAGCCTTCAATTGCTTTTTCTTCATGATTGAATACTTTAACAACTTTTTGACCAGAAATCATTTCTTCAATATAACCATTAACTTTCCCTAAAGTTTCCTGCTGCTTAACAAAATAACGACCAGATAAACTTCCAATTTTACGAGAAATAAATAAGATAATACAAACCATGATTACTGAAATTCCAGTTAATTTCAAATCCAAAGTCAACATGGAAACAAATACTGTAATAATCGTGATTGAACTTGAAGTAAGCTGTGGAATTGACTGGCTGATTAGCTGTCTTAACGTATCAATATCGTTAGTATAAACAGACATGATATCCCCATGAGTTGTGCGATCAAAATAACGAATTGGCAATGATTCCATGTGTTCAAACATCTCAACTCTAAGATTTCGTAAAAATCCTTGGGTAACATTTACCATGATGCGGTTAAAAGTATAAGCAAAAGCAATTCCCGCTACAAAGAAACATGCAAGTCTTGAAAGAGCATTGAACAAGTCTGTAAAATCAGGTGCAGCCTGACTAGCTAACGGTAAAATATATTCATCGATCAATGTTTGCATAAACAAGGTTCCTTGAACCGTACAAATTGATTGACCAATAATACAAAATATAACAATTACAATATGAACACCATATTGACTAAATAACTTCTTTAAAAGGCGAAACAAAACACTTGGTTTTTTCATCTTATGCTTCCTCCTTTCCTTTAGTTTGAGTTTCATAGATCATTGCATAAATTTCATTTGTTTTCAATAATTCTTCATGTCTGTCAAATCCATCAACGATACCATCATTTAACACAATAATACGATCAGCACTTTGAACACTAGAAACTCTTTGAGAAATAATAATTTTAGTTGTATCTGGGATTCTTTCTTCAAATGACTGTTGAATGCTGGCATCAGTAGCCGTATCAACAGCACTAGTTGAATCGTCAAGAATTAATATTTTTGGTTTTTTAAGTAATGCTCGAGCGATACATAAACGCTGTTTTTGACCACCAGAAACATTTGTACCACCTTGTTCTAGATAAGTATTATACTTATCCGGGAATTTTTGAATAAACTCATCAGCACAGGCTAAACGACAAGCTTCCTGGCATTCTTCTAAAGTAGCATTTTCATTTCCCCATCTTAAATTTTGTAAGATCGTTCCACTAAATAAAACGTTGTTTTGTAAGACTACAGCTACTTCATTACGCAATACTTCCAAATCATATTTACGTACATCTTCACCACCAACTTTAACATTACCGCGGTCAACATCATATAAACGGCTAATTAAATTAACCAAACTACTTTTAGCACTACCAGTTCCTCCGATAATACCAATTGTTTCCCCGGATTTAATATGCAAATCAATATCTCTTAATACGGGTTCACCAGTACCATGTTTATAAGAGAAAGTAACATGATTAAAATCAACAGCCCCATTTTTTACTGTAGTTAAAGCATCTTCAGGTGAAACTAAATCTGATTTTTCATTAATTACTTCAGCAATTCTGCGTCCTGAGGCAAATGACATTGTAATCATAACAAAAGCCATTGAAAGCATCATTAATGACATCAAGATATTCATAATATAACTAAATAAAGTAGTTAATTGTCCAGTTGTTAAGCTGCCACCAACAACATTTTTAGCTCCTAACCATGATAAAAGCAAGATACAAGAATATACTGCTGTCATCATTGCCGGGTTATTGAACGCTAATACACTTTCAGCTTTAACAAATAATTTATAAATATTTTGAGCTGCTTTTTTGAATTTTTCGTTTTCATAAGTTTCTCGCACAAATGATTTAACAACTCTAATGGCCACAACGTTTTCTTGAACACTTTCATTTAAATCATCGTATTTAGGGAATACTTGATTAAAATAACGAGTTGCCATAAACATAATGATCGCTAAAACGAAAACTAAGAAAATAATGGCCCCAACAAAAACCATACTTAATTCCCGATGGATCATAAATGCCATCGTCAACGCACAAATCAAATTCATCGGTGCTCTAAAGCACATTCTAATGATCATCTGATAAGCAAGCTGAACGTTACTTACATCAGTAGTTAAACGTGTCACTAATCCGGCAGTGCTGTATTTATCAATATTCGAAAATGAAAATGACTGAATATTAGTATACATCGCATCTCTTAGATTAGCAGCAAAAC